>CAIPYV010000042.1 GCA_903869365.1 uncultured Chlorobiaceae bacterium | reverse complement strand
CTTGAAAATCACAGATTTCTTTCTGTGTTATCTATTACTTCGACTCGTAAAAAACTTAACCATTGTTATGATAACCAGCAAATTAATTTTTTAAGAGTTTTTTAAGAATACAGAAAATTTATAGTTTTTTTTAGTTCTTTTTGCCAGAAAATTTGAACTTTTGTATAACTCCTATAGTCCTGATAGGTGTTATACAAAAGTTCAGGGTCACTTATGGTTTGTGGGGTGGTTTTGACTGGGCGGAAAGCTTGCCTCCATAGTGACCAAGAAGCGTCACAACCGGAAGCATGGAAAACAGCAGCGCTATGTAGATCCAATGTTCAACGCCCTGGCGGTTCATCACGTCAGGAATGCTAAGCCTGATAGCGACAACTGAAATACAGAGTGTAAAAAGCAAAAATGAGAGTCTGATTTTTTTTATAAATATAGGGGCCTTGGCTGCGCGATACTTCTTTTTCCAATCGTTGATGCCTGACAAAAAAGAGACTGGAATGGCCATGACAACAATGAGAAGAAGATGTTCGACGGTGTGTTCAAAATAGGTGCTTCCTGTTGAAAGGGTCAACAGAAGGTAGAGTACGGAAACTGGAATCAGCCCATTGCTGAAGTGTGCTGCAATGGCATGAAACAGAAAAGTCTTTTGCATATCCTTAAGCAAACCTGGAACTGGCATGAAACATATCTCCTTGATTATTGATTGTCTGAACAGAAACAAAAAATCGAACCGAACATTACACAGCATAAGTCAGCCTGTTTTTGAAGTTTAAAAAAATTCCTCATGATATTTCAGTTTATTAACCATAAACTGTGCTGTTTTACAACTGTCTGATTCCTTTCTTTCGTTTTACATGTTATTTTCATACCGTCAGTTTTTCTCCAACCTAACTCAGTAAGGGTGAGTGATTTTCGTTTTTTGGCTCTTGTCATAAGGTTTCTTAAACCGGTTACCTGGATTCCGGTCATGTGGAGCTTTCTGTGCGGGGCAGTTGCAAGTGGCGGGTTTGGTTGGCATGAAACTATCGGTATGAAGTTTCTCCTCGGAATGCTGCTTACCGGGCCTCTGGCAAGCGGCACCTGCCAGATGCTGAACGACTATTTTGACCGTGATCTCGATGAAATCAATGAGCCAAATCGTCCGATACCCGGAGGAGCGATGTCGCTGAAAAATGCTACGATATTGATTTCCATCTGGTCGGTGCTTTCCGTTATCACTGGTTATCTGATTCATCCGCTTATTGGATTATATGTCGTCATCGGCATTATTAATGCCCATCTGTACAGTGCCAATCCCATCAAGCTCAAAAAACGACTCTGGGCGGGAAATATCATTGTTGCGATTTCATACCTTATCATACCCTGGGTTGCAGGAGAAATAGCTTATCACCCTACCTTTACGCTCTCTTCACTCCTGCCATCGCTTATTGCTGCCGGGTTTTTTACTCTTTCGAGTACTGGCACCATGACGATCAACGATTTCAAATCAATTGAGGGTGACAGGCAAAACGGAATCAGAACGCTTCCTGTGGTGTTCGGTGAAACAAATGCGGCAATAATAGCTGCGGTACTGATTAATACTGGCCAGCTTCTGGCCTCAGGTTATTTGCTTATGATGGGCCAAACCCTTTATGGAACCGTTGTTGGCTTACTGATCATTCCTCAGTTTATTCTGCAGTTTTCTCTTGTCCGTTCACCAGGAACAATGGATGTGCGCTATAATGCTATTGCACAAAATTTTCTTGTCGCGGGTATGCTGCTCTGTGCATTTGCCATAAAAGCCGCGAAACCATGAAATTCAGCTACAAACCGGATATTTCGGTGATTATGCCTACTTTTAACCGCGCACGTCATCTTAAAAATGCAGTGGAAAGCGTTCTGGCACAATCTACCAACAACTGGGAGCTTATTATTGTCGATGACGGCAGCTCTGACAATACTTCTGAAACTCTTGACCCGTACATTGACCAATTTCCGAATATCCGTTACTTGAAGCATAAGAACAGGAAAACCGCACTCTCACGGAATGCGGGTATTCAGGCATCTTTTGGCCGATATATCACCTTTCTGGACAGTGATGACCATTATCTGCCCAACCATCTCGAATCAAGAGTGGCAATTCTTGAAGAGTTCAGGGAGGTTGCACTGCTGTCGGGCGGATTTCTCTGCGATGAAAGCATAAGGGTCAAAGACTGCTATAATCCTGATAAACTTATTCATATCAGGGAGTGTGTCCTTGGTGGAACTTTTTTTGGAAAACGGGAGCTCTTTTTTTCCCTGGAAGGATTCAGAGAGCTTGCATACGCCGAGGATACCGATTTATGGGAGAGAGCTTCCACACTATTTTCCTTACGGAAAATAGAAGATCCGAAGACTTATGTATACCGGCGTGCCGAGGACAGCATCACCCTTAATTATTAGCTTCCCATGATTTCAACGGTAACCGTTTACTGCAGTTCCAGCAATCTTGCACCTCGTGAGTATTTTACCGCAGCGGCGGATCTTGGACGGGAATTTGCAAAGCGGGGTATCGGCTTGGTCTTTGGCGGTGGCCGGGTAGGTTTGATGGGCTGCATTGCTGATGCCGTCATGGATAATGGCGGAACGGTCAAAGGGATCATTCCGAGGTTTCTTGAAGAACGGGAGGTTGCGCATTACGGGCTGAGTGAACTGCTTGTGGTTGAGACCATGCACGAGCGCAAGATGAAACTTGCGGAATGGGGGGATGCCTATCTTGTTCTGCCCGGGGGGTTCGGTACGCTTGATGAATTGATTGAAGTTATCACATGGAAACATCTGGGCCACCATCACAAGCCGATCATCCTGATGAATATCAATGGATTCTGGAATCCCCTGCTTCTTTTTTTTAACCGTATTGCAGAGGAACATCTGATCACAGAGGAGCATGGGAAATATTACTCGATCTGCACTACCATTGAGGAAGTGCTTGAGGTGCTGCTGATGCACTGAAGAAAAAAGGAGTGGAACCTCATGGGTAGAAACTATGTTGCTTAAGCATGAGGTCAAAGCAATCAAATTAAACAGGAGCCGTATGAAACTTATCTTTGTCTACAACGCCGACAGCGGTCCCATTAGTGGTCTTTTTGATATAGGCCATAAGATCATAAGCCCGGCGAGTTATTCGTGCGGTCTCTGCCAACTTACGTTCGATACTTTCACTGAAAAGCAGGCGTGGAGAGCCTTCAGGGAAAGCTCCTCATTTGAGATGGAGTTCCTGCACCGCGATGAGTTTGAAAAAAAATACGGTCTGCATTACGATTATCCTGTGATTCTCCTTCAAAATAAAGAGTTAGAGATTCTTCTTTCAAAAAAGGAGATTGACGGTTTTGTTCAACTTGATGAACTGATTGAGAAAATTAACGAGAGTTTAAAGGAGAGGAAGTAGGCCCTATAGGTGTTATGAGGACTATAGGGCCTATACCACTGATTAGAAGCGTTTCTGGTAGATGTGGCAGTAGGGCTGGTGACCATTCTTCTGGTAGTAGTTCTGGTGGTATGCTTCTGCCGGCCAGAAGGTTGAGGCTTTTTCGATACTGGTCACAACTTTGAATCCTTTTGTTT
The DNA here is from genome assembly GCA_903869365.1 of uncultured Chlorobiaceae bacterium. GTDB lineage: Bacteria > Bacteroidota > Chlorobiia > Chlorobiales > Chlorobiaceae > Chlorobium. Next base: position 39,110 of record CAIPYV010000042.1, on the reverse strand, counting down.
TCAATAAGGAAACAAGTTTTTCAGCTCCTTTCTTCTGGTCGTCATTGGTATAGAAAACCGCTGACCGGTATTGGGTACCACTATCGGGACCCTGACGATTCAACTGGGTCGGATCGTGAATTTCGAAAAAGAGTTTTGCAAGGGTTTCATAACTGACCAGAGAGGGATCAAACTCAACCTCGACCGCTTCGGCATGACCTGTTGTACCGGTACAAACCTGCCTGTATGATGGATGATCGACAACACCACCTGTGTATCCTGATTTGACGGAGAGCACTCCCTTGATTTTACTGAAATGGTACTCAACTCCCCAGAAACATCCACCGGCAAAAATTGCTTTCTGCGTTGTTGTTGCTGCATCTGCTTCCGGCAGAAAGTTCAGGGAAACCGAGTTGACACAGTGACGAACATTTTTGTCCGTAAAACCTTCGCTGAAAAAAACATGACCAAGATGTGCCCCGCATTGTGCACATACTATTTCAGTACGGCGGCCATCAGTATCAGGAACCTGCCGGACTGCCCCTTCTATGGCATCATCAAAGCTTGGCCAACCGGTGCCCGACTCAAACTTAGCGGATGAATGAAAAAGAGGTGCGTCACAACGTCTGCAGAGATAGCTCCCCTTCTCCTTATTCAAATAGTATTTTCCACTGAAAGGCTGTTCAGTCCCTTTATGCTCAATCACCCGTTCTTCGTCCGAAGACAACTTATTATACGTCATACTCCTGTTCTCCTTTTGAGCGATCAAACGGGGCTTGCCTGCTGGGAAAGAGAGGTTATTACGTGTACATCCGGATAAAAAAAGAATTTGAGCCAGAAGTAAGCCCACGATTATTATCCCTTGAATCCTGACAATACTCTGTTTTCCACTGACCAGCATCGTTCTCCGCTATGAATTATTATGGCTTTTCTCTACCAGTATAACCAGCGGCGTTGACTGAAGGTTTCAGAAGTTGTCTACCAATGATGACTCAGACTAATTCCATAGAATGAGCTGCCAACTACAGGACGGGCATTGAATGCTTTGTCTTGCGTGGTGAAGAGCCAGCTGCTGCCGATTCCAATGAGGGCTCCAGCTATGACATCACGAGTATAGTGCTCTTTGGATTCAACCCGACTGTAGCCGACAAACGATGCTGCAAGATATGCCGGAATGCCATAACTCCATCCGTAACGCTCGCGGATGAACTCTGCGGAGGCGAAAGAGGTGGAACTATGGCCTGACGGAAATGAGTTCTTTCCACCATTCGGACGCGTCGCTGAAATGGAATATTTCAATCCGTACGTGATGCCGAGTGTCAGCATACCTGATTCCGCAAGCTGTATAAATCCTTCCTGATCATGATTGGCAAGGGTCAACCCGGCTGCACTGGCAGGTAAAACAAGCTGGATAATGCTGCCAGCCGTCTCAACACCATCTTCTGCTACTGCTGCATTACTGAAAATGAGAAAAAACAGCAACATCATAAACGGCACCTTCTCACAAGAGATACTCTTTCGCATCACCCCCCTTATTGGTATGGATTCTAATAAACTTACAGCAACGATACTGTCAGTCCAATGGGTAATCGTCTTTCCTTATCGGGGGTTTCGGACTCCCGGTAAACGCTTTGACCGTCTTGTTTACCAGGGTACCTGCAGCAAACAGACCAAGACCAACAACTGCAATACCGGTAAGACCATGAAGAATAGGCACTGCTACCGGAGCGAGCAAAATGGCGGGGGCAGCTACTTTGACTGGATTTGGAATCATTGTTTTAAGGATTATGGTGATCCATGAGATTTTTGAACTTTGTGCTTAAAAATAACTATATTTTTTAAAAAAATACCATAAGCATCTCAATACAAAAAAATCTGTCGTCCGGCATCCGTTATAAATAAAGGGTGACGTTGTAAGGACAATTAGCTCAGTTGGTTAGAGCGTTCGCCTCACACGCGAGAGGTCATAGGTTCGAGTCCTATATTGTCCACCGCATTGAATTGAAGGAGAAAAAAATGATGATGACAAAATCGGAGAGATGATGATGACTACCCTGAAAGAAATTGTAATGAGTGTGGAGTCTAACAATGAACTTAATGGATTTTGCTGGGCAGACTGGAATGACGCACTGGATATTGTTAGCACTTATGCGCCCGACGGGATTGAGTATGAGAACGAATCCATGAATGAGATGTTTGTCTCCTCTATCCTTAACAGAGGAATAACATCAAACGGAAGAACCTTGCCAAGTGATTGCGGATTATATGAACACTTGATATGGGGACCTATGGTATCGTTCTCCGGTGGCGGATTCTGGATTGAGGCACTTGAAGACAAGTATGGTGCTCGCAATAAAGACACTTTTTCTGATGAGTATTGACCCTGCAATAGAACAACAAAAGGGATGGCACTGGAAAATCCCTGCAATCCCTTTTTTTGCCTGATCAAAACTCCTCGACATACATTTCTCCTGGATCGTCAGGGTGGTGTCTGGTATAACCGAAATCATGCAGCCATTCGGATACATGCTTTACCATGTCTGGCTTCCCGCTCACAAAAAAACGCGTCCGTTCAGGGTCAGGAGTAATGTTGAACTCATTCTGGAGAGTATCCTTTTTCAATAAATCCTCAATACAGAGTCGATAACCATCCCAGTGATTGTCAGCATTAATGAGTGTAGGTACATAAAAAAAATTGGCAAAGGTTTGTTCAAGAAATGTCAATTCATTGAAATAACCGAGATCCCAATGATGGGCACCACCCTGAATAACCACCATTTTACTTTCGGGCCGCTCAATGATATGGGAGCGAAGAAAACTGATATAGGGTGCGATACCGGTTCCGGTGGCAACCATGACAATATCAGTGCCATCAGGTGTTTCGTCAAGTCTGAAAATACCAGAAATCTTTGTGCCGACATAAACCCTGTCTCCTGAGTTGAGATTGAACAATCGGGAGGTAAGCTGGCCGGATTTTACCTGTGAAATATAAAACTCAAACCGTCGGTTCTCACTTTTTGCAGAGACAATTGAGTAAGGTCTCTCAATAAGCTTGCCCTTGTCTGCAGGAACTGACTCGGGTTCAGAATTGAAAGAGCGCTTTTCGAATCCATAGAGTCCAAGCAAAGTATGCTGACCAGCTTCAAACTCTTTTCGCGGTTCATCGGTGTCGATAGTAATAATCATGATATCTGGTGTGACCATAACTTTACCACTCACCGCAGCATTGTAAATTGATGCATCCATAAGGCCGGAATCCTTTATACTGATATTGTTTGTATTACGTTAACGATCGAGTATACTTTAACCTTTCTGTCACGATAACCGTTCATCAATGGTATCCCAATGCATACGACGCTCACTGAAAACAAGGTTTTTGATAAAATTTCCTTTCGAGAAAACAACATTGCAAAAGGTGTCTATGAGGAGTGCGCGTTCAATAACTGCAGCTTTAACAGTGCCGATCTGTCGGGGATTACCTTCAGAGCCTGTACCTTCAATACCTGCGACTGCAGTCTCGTGATCCTCAATAACACCAGCCTGCAGGATGTCAACTTTGTCAACGCCATCCCCCGCCAAGTGACCGATAAAGCTCAGCCATAACTGAAAGATGCTGGCGCCGGATATCAGCAAGGTTGAGTTCTGCCTGAAGCGCATTGGTCTCGGCAACAATGACTTCAAGATAGGTCGCCATGCCACTCTGGAACAGCATTCCTGCATTGGCAACTGCACCATGAAGAGTAGTAACCCGCTCTTCAGCGATAACTTCCTGGGATTTTATCTTTTCGAGCTGCACAAGGGCATTGGATACCTCTTCTACCGCCTTGAGCACTGTTTGTTTAAACTCAAGTTCCGACTGCTCTCGTTTTATTTTTGACTGTTCATACTTGGCTTTTAACTGGCCTCGCTGAAAAACCGGCTGCAGCACCCCTCCCTGCAGATAACTGAACAGAGAGCCCGGAGTAGTAAACCAGTTGCTGGATTTTAATGCGTCTAACCCCCCTGTCGCTGTCAGGATAAAGGTCGGAAAAAGGTTTGCTTTCGCTTCACCCATATCGGCATGAGCTGCTCTGACAGCAAGTTCTGCTGCACGAACATCCGGGCGGTTTTGTAGCAGTGCTGATGGAATACCGGACGGAAGATCATCAGCGATCTTTATCGTGAAAAAAGATTTTTCACGATGAATGGTGCCGGGCATGCTGCCGCAAAGCGTGCTGAGAGCATTTTCCTGGATGGCTATTTTCTGCTCAAGCAGCGGTATTGACAAGGCTATGGACTGCCTTGAAGCCTCCTGCTGCTGAACGGCAAGTGAGGTTACCTGACCGGCGATATACTGAAACCCGATCATTTTTAGCGTAGTATCTGCGAGCGCAAGATTTTTTATGGAAATATCGAGCTGCGCATCGAGCATAAGCAAATTGTAATACCCTGAAGCAACATCAGCCACCAATCTGGTGCGGACTGCCTTTGTCGCTTCCTGAGTCTTGAGGTATGTGGCCAACGCTGATTTTTTGCGGCTTCTTATTTTTCCCCAGATATCGACTTCCCATGATGCGGTTGCTGAAGCGACATAATCCTGAGGGGTTGTCTGAACTCCGTTATCAGATGGATTGGTTCGTGTAGTCTGGACTATAACGTTCAGACTCGGAAGATTTCCAAGCTTTGCCGCATTGAGGGTCTGGCGTGCACTTTCGATATTTTTCAGTCCAACCTGAAGGTCAATATTGTGTACAACAGCAGTATCAATCAGGGCTCGCAATGTTGGGTCTGCAAAAAAACTTCTATACGGCAGTGCAGCCATAACCGTATCGGCATGAGTAACTGCCCCTGCATGCAACACACCGCGATAAGCAGCAGATAATGCAATATCAGGCTGTTTGTATGCACGGGTGACACCACATGCCGTTAGAGAGCAGAACATCAGAACGTGAATGCCTGACTTTAATAACCCTTTTATTGTTTTGATCATAAATAAACTCTTAATCCAACATTGTTGCCTGTATCAACCGATCTTTTTCCTTCTGCATGACCTCATCGAGAAGATCTCCTGCTTCCACTATGGGAGAGGCTGGACCGGTAATACGCTCCTGAAGATGCTGAAATGCGATAAAGAGCACTGGTACAATAAAAATACCAATCACCATTCCCATAAACATACCGCCAATAGCTGCTGCGCCGATAGAGTGGTTACCCTGGGCAGTCGGCCCGGTAACAAAAAGGAGAGGGAGAAGACCGGCAATAAACGCAAGCGAAGTCATCAGAATAGGCCGGAGCCTTGCCTTTGCGCCTGCTATGGCGGCTGCTGAAAGCGATTTACCTTCTACTCTGCGCTGCAGGGCAAACTCGACAATAAGAATTGCATTCTTGGCCAGCAATCCAATCAGCATAATGACAGCAACCTGCACATAGATATTGTTCTCGATACCGGCCAGTTTAATACCGAGAATAACTCCAAGCAGGCCAGTGGGAATAGAGAACATCACCGCAAGAGGAAGCAGATAGCTCTCGTAAAGTGCGGCAAGCAGAAAGTAGACAAACACCACAGAAAGCATAAAGATAAGAAGCAGCCCGCCGGTTGATTCAATTTCTTCACGACTCTGGCCTTTCCAATCGTAGGTGAAGCCTGAAGGAAGAGTGGTGCGGGAGACCTCTTCAACGGCCTTGATGGCCTGACCGGTACTGAATCCCGGCTTGACGACAGCATTAATCGAAATTGCATTAAACAGGTTGAAATGGTCAACCGACTCGGTGCCATAAACCCGTTTCAGGGTTATCACTGAACTGACCGGCACCATTGCACCTTTTGAATTTTTAACAAACATACTGTTCAGCGATGATGGCTCAGAACGGTCTCCGGATTCGGACTGTATTACCACTCGGTAGTACTTGCCGAAACGATTGAAATCCGATACCTGCATACTCCCGTAATATGCCTGAAGTACCGTCAAGAGGTCTCTGACGTTGACCCCAAGCTGACCAGCTTTGATATTGTCCACTTGAAGTTCATACTGGGGAAATGTTGCCTTGAAGGTGGTAAAGGCAAAGCCGATTTCAGGACGCTTCATCAGTTCACCGATAAAACCCTGTGCTATGCCGCCGAACTTCTCAAGAGAGCCTCCACTGCGGTCCTGCAGCACAAATTCAAGTCCGCCTACGGTACTGAACCCTGGAACTGTCGGCTGTGCAAGTGCAAAAAATGATCCTTCCCTGTTACTCAGTTTCTTGGATATCGTGGCAAGAATCTTCTTGATATTACCGTCAGGGCCTCGTTCTTTAAGGTCTTTGAGCTGAAGAAACAGGAGGCCGGAGGAGGGTGATGAACTTCGGGAGAGAACATTGATGCCCGAAATCGATAAAACTTTCTGCACTGCAGGCATCGCGCGCAATGTATTGGCCGCTCTGTCCATAGCGATCTGGGTGCGGGCAAATGAAGCACCCGGGGGAAGAGTGACTGAAACTATCACAAAGCCGTTGTCCTCGTCAGGAATAAATCCGGTCGGCATGGTTTTGAACAGCCAGAAGGAAAGCCCGATCATCAGGGCGAGGAGGGTGAAGGTAAGGCGTTTGTTGCGAATCAGAAAAACCAGACTTCCGAGATATTTTCTTTTTAAAGCGCTGAAGCCAGTATTGAACCCTGAAAAGAAACGATGTCCGAAATCACCGAAACGCTTCAGTTTCTCGTGCTTTCCTGCACTGCCCTCTTGATGAAGATCGTGGAGAAAAAGCGCGCAGAGTGCCGGACTGAGCGTCAGTGCATTGACTGCCGAAATCAGAATGGCTATGGCAAGGGTAAATGCAAACTGCCGGTAGAAAACTCCCGTGGAACCCTGAAGAAAACCTACCGGCAGAAATACCGAGGCCATAACAAGGGTGATGGTAACAATTGCTTTTGTTATCTCCCGCATGGCTGAAACGGTGGCAGCCTTCGATGGGTAGTGATTCTGCTCCATTTTGGCATGAACCGCCTCAACCACGACAATGGCATCATCAACAACAATACCGATGGCAAGCACCAGCCCGAACAGTGTCAGTACATTAATGGAGAACCCGAAAAGATTCATAAAAAAGAAGGTTCCAATAATAGCAACCGGTACGGCAATGGCGGGTATAATAGTAGAACGCAGATCCTGAAGAAAGATGAATACGACCAGAAAAACAAGAAGAAACGCTTCAATAAGGGTATGTTCCACCTGCTCGATTGATTCATCAACAACCTTTTTCGAACTGAACGGAATTGCATAGCTGATGCCTTCAGGAAAAGAGGTGGAGACCTTTTTCAGCACCTTGCGAAGACCGGTTTCAACCTCGTTTGCATTTGATCCCGGTGCCTGATAGACCGCAAGCACCACAGCTGGCTGAGCGTTTGCTTTGGTATCAACCGTATAGCGATAGGCACCGAACTCAACACGAGCGATATCGCCGAGTTTGAGCAATGTGCCGTCTGGATTGGCACGGATTACAATCTGTTCATAGTCGCCTGGATAGGGATTTTTACCTTTATACTTCATGACATACTGCATGGCTTCAGTACTGTTCTCACCGAACGATCCGGGAGCAGCCTCAAGATTCTGGCTCTGAATAGCTGCGGATACCTCCTGTGGTGTCACCTTATATGCCGCCATCTGCTGAGGTCTCAGCCAGATACGCATGGAATAATCAAGATTGCCGTATACCGAAACCTGTCCGACACCGGGAACCCTCGACAGGTCGTCGACAATATTGATTTTTGCATAGTTCTGCAGAAAGATCTGGTCATAGGCTTTGACACTGCTTGCCAGATTGATGAGCATGATCTGACTGTTCTGGCGCTTGACGGTCGAAATACCTATCTGGTTCACCTCTGAGGGCAACCTGCTGGCTGCCTGCGCGACACGGTTCTGCACGTTAACTGCTGCCTGATCAGCATTGGTACCCTGCTTGAAAAAAACCGTTATGGAGAGCGAGCCGTCATTGGCGGATGTTGAGGTCATGTAGGTCATGTTTTCAACACCATTGATTGCTTCTTCGAGGGGAGGGGCTACAGAGCGGCCTACGGTTTCGGCGCTGGCGCCGGGATAACTGGCGGTAACCGCAACACTCGGAGGGGCAATATCAGGAAACCGGGTGATCGATAGCTGGTAGATACCAACGACACCAAGGATAACCAGAATAACCGAAATGACGGTTGCCAGAACAGGCCTTGAAATAAATCGTTCAAACATGAATAGGTGCGTTTAGCTCTGCCAAATCCTGATGCAAATAGTGATCTCTACCGCTTGACATTATTTCTGTACCTCCAATGCTGCTGCATTTTTTACAGGCACGATAACCATGCCATCCTTTAATTTCTCTATACCGGCAGTAACAATAGCATCACCTTGCTTCAAACCAGTACTCACAATAAAATTATTGCCACTCTTCCCGGAAACTGTAACGACCTGCTTTTTCACACTGTTGCCTTTGCCGAGCACAAATACAAAGACCTTGTCCTGCAACTCGACGGTCGCTGCCTGAGGTACAAGCAGTACCTGATGAGAGAGTGATTCCATCATGACCTTTCCGGTGTTGCCTGATCGCAGAAGTCCATGCGGATTCGGAAACACCGCTCTTATTCTGACCGATGCTGTTGTTTGATCAAACTGCCCGCTCATGGAGCCTATAACGCCTTTTTCAGCATACAGAGTGCCATCAGACATAACCAGTGAGACAGGCGAAACCTTCTGAAGCTTTTCCTGTATGGTTGCACCGGCATACTTCTGACGAAAACGCATAAAATCATTTTCACTCATACTGAAATAGGCATAAACCTGACTGACATCACTGAGAAGAGTAAGCCATTCGCTCTGATTTTTACTGACCAGACTGCCAAGCCGTAATGGTATTTTTCCGATATAGCCGCTTACCGGGGCTTTAATGAGCGTATAATCGAGATTCACCTGTGCTGAACGAGCGGCGGCTTTCGCCTGCTCCTCGGCTGCCTGAGCGGCTTTCGTGTTTGCTTTAGCGGTTTTCAGCTGTATTTCAGCAATCACCTTATTCTCCACCAGCGGAACAAGCTTTTCCTCATCAAGCCGGGCAACAACAAGCTTCGCTTCAGCCGCATGCTGAGAAGCAAGTGCACTGTTGTACTGCTCCCTGTATACCCTGTCATCAATTTTAAACAGCGACTGACCAGCTTTGACAAAGGAACCTTCATCGACATAAACAGTCTGCAGCGTACCGTCAACCTGCGGACGGATTTCCACATTGACTTTTCCTTCAAGAAGAGCTGAATAAAATACGGCAACCGTCGCATCTGAAAGAGCAAGCGTCGCTACCGGTAACGATAGTTTTTCCTTCATTCCGGGATCTTTTCCTTCATTTCCAGGCCCGCAACCATACAAGAGTACCGGCAAGCACATTCCGATAACGGCTGATATCCTGACAAACCTGTTTCTCAGTTTTTTATTCATAGGTCATTTGATTTATCCACAGAAAACCTGTTCTACTCATTGTTTGATGATAACCGGATGATTGGAGTTCCAAAAATCACGCAGCATCAAAAAAAATACCAAAAGCCGATCCTTTGACAGCAAGAATCGGCTTCTCTATCAACTTATCGAAATAATCAAGTACTCTTTTCAGCACATAAAATTTATTGTCTCTCTTTAGTTATACGTAACAACAACATAAGAATTTTGATAAATAATTTGAGGTCATAATACCTACTCTCCATAAAAACTTTTTGTGGTTAAATTTAACAATAAACAGCATTATGCAAATCCCATGAATACGGTATGTTGCATACCTTAACTGAGTGCAGAGTGGGGATTACCGGATGCTTGTTTCGAGGTCGAGGAGTTTTTTTTTTAATGCCAGGCCGCCTCGATAGCCGGTTAGAGAACCATCACTGCCGATAACTCGGTGACAGGGAATAAAGACCGGTATTGGATTTCGGTGGTTCGCCATGCCAACGGCACGGCTGGCAAGAGAGTTTCCCATGGACGCTGCAATATCCTTGTAGGTGAGCGTTGTTCCATAGGGAATAGTAGAAAGTATTTTCCAGACATTCCGCATGTACGGGGTGCCTGAAGGGGCTAACGGTAATGAAAATTGTTTCAACTTTCCGGCAAGATAGCTGTTCAGTTGAAGAAACGCCTCGCCAATAAGTTTTGTCTCAAGGAGTTGTGCGTCAGGCAGAAAAGAACCAGATTCGAAAAGAAGGTGTGATATTGAACCGCCACACTCTGCTATACCTACAGTGCCTATATCAGTCTTTTGATAATAAAGAAAAAGGTTTTTGTTCATTTTTCGGCATTATAAGTATGTTACGCAGTTTGCGACCTATCCTTACTATAATCAACAATACAACGGAGGAAACAGCATGAAAAAACTGGTTTTTTTGGTGTTTATGCTTGCGTTTATCGGCAGCAGCAACGCATACAGTGAAGAATTTACGTTGAAAAGTGACGACTTAAGGGGACAGTTGACAGAAGAGCAGGTATTTTCAGGTTTTGGATGCACAGGAAAAAATATTTCTCCCTCTCTGAAATGGATCAATGCACCTCACGATACAAAAAGCTTCGCTGTGACGGTCTATGACCCTGATGCGCCAACGGGAAGCGGATGGTGGCATTGGGTCATTGTCAACATCCCATCAACCATCAGTGAACTTAAAAAAGATGCGGGTAATCCACAAAAAGCGTTGGCACCGAAAGGCAGTATTCAAAGCTTGACGGACTATGGAAAGGCAGGGTTTGGGGGTGCATGTCCTCCGTTGGGCGACAAAGCGCATCGGTATATCTTTACAGTCTATGCTCTCAACACGGCAGCATTGGAAGTTGATGAAAAAACTTCTCCAGCTTTGGTTGGGTTTATGCTGAATCAACATGCCATCGCCAAGGCATCTCTTATTTCATACTACAATCGATAACCGTTATGGACTCTCTCAATCTCCTACCCCGTAGTTATGCTGTGGGGCAGGAGATTTTCAGTCAGCTTATGCCGATAATAACGCTGGATGCCTTAAAAATTGCTGAGACCTGATCTCCTTCCTTAATGGCAAGTTTTTCTGAACTGCCATGGGTGATGGTGGCTGAAATGACATTACCTCCATCGACATCCACATCGACTTCGCTGCTTACCGGGCCCTCAATGATTTTACTGATTTTGCCTGATATGATATTTCTGGCGCTTATTTTTGAGCCTTCCAGATCGCTGCCGATAATGATTGAGCTGGATTTAATGATGGCATAAGCATTAAGGCCCTCTTTCAGACTCAGGTTGTCTACTGCGCCATTGGTGATAATTGAGGTGATTCTGGTGTTTGCGCTGATAAGAAGGGTGACCTCTGCGTTAACTGCTCCTCTTGTGATTTTTTCAATAGTGCCTGAAAAAACATTGCGTGCACTGATTTTCATTGATATTCTTCTTAATAATTGATAAAGATCAGAGTCACCGAGACGTTCCTCAAGATTATCGAGAAACCTTCTATGCTCTTCCTGAACGACACGAAACTGTTCGATTACTTTTTTTCCCTCTTTTGTCAGAACGGTACCCCCTCCATTTTTCCCGCCGGCGACTCGGTCAACAAGAGGTTTCTCTGAAAGGTTATTAACCATATTGACAAGGTGCCATGCTGTTTTATAGCTGATACCGACCGCTTTGGCTGCACTGTTGATCGAACCAAGCTCATTGATTTTTTCGAGTAGGGCTATACGGTCACCGCCAAGAAACTTGTTCTGTGCTTTCTGAAACCAGATGGAGGCCTCAAGCTCGAACTCTTCTTTTCTGCATTTCATTTTCTGTAGATCAAGAATTATCTATGAACATGCTTCCTCTGCATCTTTTTTCTACTGTCATATCTGGTTGACTTTGAATATAGGGCTTCTCGGACTTCCATCAAGTATGCTATTCTCATTAACAAGTTTTAGGTGAATAGGCTGCCGCATTCCTGGAACACGCTCATGCAGGCTAACCGGCGCTGCTGTTCAGATCAAGGAAGGCCAGATCGCCTTGGTTAAGAAGAAGTTATGCTGCTTGACTTTTTGGAATGATATACTTATCTTTGACGTTAGTAACTTAAAACAAGAGTATGATCGTTTCGTTTGGATCCAAAGAGACAGAAAAAATTTGGAAAGGAGAACGAGTAAGGGGTTTGCCAAATGAAATCCAGGAGACAGCGAGGAGGAAGTTGAGAATGATTAACAACTCATTAAATATTATTGATTTAAGAATTCCTCCAGCAAATGATCTTGAAAAACTTTCGGGTAAAAACAAAGAATTTCACAGCATCCGGATTAACGATCAATGGAGGATCATCTTCAAATGGGCTGATGGAAATGCATCCGAAGCAGAAATTATTGACTATCACTAAAATGAACGAACTAAGAAATATTCATCCCGGAGAGGTTTTGATGGAAGAGTTTTTAATTCCATTAGAAATATCGGGTTACAGACTTTCCAAAGATATCGGGATCCCTCAAACCCGCATATCTGAAATATTGAAAGGGAGGAGACGTATTACTGCAGACACAGCATTGCGTCTCTCACAATATTTTGGGAATACCGCAAAGTTCTGGTTAGGTCTGCAGGATGACTATGATATTGAGGAAGGAATGCGGTTCAAGAAGGCAGAAATAAATTCTATTCTTCGCTACAGGAGCAACGTAGCATAATGCCCGGCAATGAATGGGGCCATTTTTCAAAAACATAATCCCGACTTTGATCATAGAGAACATCTGTTGTCCCTGCCAATATCCAGACAAGCGGAATTCCCTGAGTGATTTTCGAAGTCGAGAGAGGCATTGAGCCAATACCTTCAGGGTCGTAATAACTGAAATACGCAGCGGCGGTCATGGTGATATCTGCATATCTGCCATTATTTCTGTGTGTAAACAATGCCTGCATGTCGCCATTACCGCTTTCAATCATCTCTCTGGCTTTAGTGAGACTTGACTGAATGCTCTCATGATTCCGCACTCTGTCAGGCGTATGACCTGGAGCTATCGCTATAACGGCATCAATTTTCTCCCGGCCATAGGCAGCATAGGCAATGGCCGCATTTGCTCCCTTGCTGTGTCCGGCCAAAACGATGATGGTAGAGCCGCTTTTTCGTAATTCATCAATATTGCCGGTTACAATCTTTAATGCTGCCGAATAATCGACATCATATCCCCTGATTTTACTCCATGGCATTAATGGTGCATGAACCATATACCCCTTGTTTTTCATCAATTCAGTCAGGGAATTGAACTGTGACGGGTTCCCCCATGTACCATGAATCAATACAACTCCAACCTGGTTTTCAGTGGCGGTATAGAGAGTGCCTGCAAAGTCCATGATACCTCCGGTTTGGTTGACAAGAGTTCCATAAGTTACCGAAAAAAACCTGGCGGTTCTTTTTAAATCATCATAGTCTTGAACATCCCGGCGCAGGAGAGGGCCGGGCAAGTTTTAAGAGTTCGATATGTTTTTGATGTTATAGCGGAAGGTAAAAAAACGGCTTTCCACAGCCACTACTGTTAAAATGCGCTTTTTCTCAACAGCATTTTTTTCCTGTACCACTGCAGTGTGAACTTACGAGGTGGATCTGGCTTCTTTTCATCAACTCTTGCAGATCCTTTCCGGAAAATATTCCACCGACGATCTCTTTAATAACTCCTTCAAGAACAACCACCTCAATCCCATGATTAGTTAGCGATACCAAACTCAATAAGAAGCGCTTCAAGCTCTTCGATTTCAAGCGGCTTTGGGATGACAAACATCTTGTTGTCATTTATCTTGTTTGCAAGCGCCCTGTATTCATCTGCCTGTACGTGAGTTGGATCATACTCAATAACAGTCTGACGGTTGATCTCCGCGCGCTGAACAAAGTTGTTGCGAGGCACAAAATGAATCATCTGCGTGCCGATCTTTTTGGCAAGTTCCTCAATCATCTGACGCTCGTTGTCGACATTACGACTGTTGCAGATAAGGCCGCCAAGGCGACTCCACCAGTATCAGCATATTTCAGAATACCTTTACAGATGTTGTTGGCAGCATACATAGCCATCATTTCACCAGAACAGACAATGTAGATCTCTTCAGCTTTACCATCACGGATAGGCATGGCGAAACCGCCGCAGACCACGTCACCGAGAACATCGTAGAAGACATAGTCGAGATCCCACTCATCATCGAAGGCGCCAAGCTGTTCGAGAAGGTTTACTGAGGTGATGATACCGCGGCCTGCGCAGCCCACGCCCGGCTCAGGACCACCTGATTCGGTGCAACGAGTGTTTTTGTATCCCCCTTTGATGATATCTTCGAGTTCAACCTCTTCACCTTCCTCACGAAGCGTGTCAAGGACGGTTTTCTGCTGCAGACCGCCGAGCAAGAGACGGGTTGAATCAGCTTTCGGGTCACAGCCGATAACCATGACATTCTTTCCCATTTCTGCAAGACCGGCAACCGTGTTTTGTGTGGTGGTTGACTTGCCGATACCACCTTTTCCGTAAATAGCTACTTTTCTCATTTTCGTAATTTTTCAGGTTATTATAGCGGAAAGTATCATATTTTCAGGATTTCTCAGGAAAAACCCTTAATTATTATTAATATTTACAGCAAGAAGCCAGCCAAAATCGTGATGAAACACCAATTATGATGCAATAGAAAAAGGATGATTCCCCAAGACCTTGATACAGAAGGGTTTTAGGCTGGTCATACAATGTTATGTTTTCAACAGGAAGGTGGAGAAGCTCTGGACGAACATCATATCATTGCAGTAAATGACAACATTCAAGTAGAAAAAGCTGCAATAAACTACATAAATGTATTATACGTAAGTGGTTATGTTATGAAATAGTGTCCAGTTTTGCCGTAAGAGTTTTTGAGTAACTGCAGTCGAAAGAACTGGTGTCTGCAGTGACAAGCGAAGGTCGTCGGCGTGGATGACCCTATCTTCTGAAAAAAGAACAGCTCTTTCCATCAATGGAATCTTTCCGGTTCTGCGCTTAAAGAGGCTTACCGCACATGGATGAAGGAATGATTTTTTTAAAAAAAATTCTTGGTTTTCAATATCGATATGTAGATAATGTTATAACGAATAGAGTACGCAATCTGCGATTACCTGAAAGAAAGTACGAGTACGAGCAAAAGCAATTACAACACCAACAAAACAACCATGCACACAACAATGACTCAAGCAATGAAAAAGATCACCGTCTTATGTTTTGCCCTCTTGATGATGGCTGCGCCGGTCATGGCCGGTGAACTGAACCTTTCAGTGGCAGCAAGTCTTAAAGAGGTGATCAATGAACTGACAGCAAGTTACTCGGCGAAACACCCCGGAACTGTTTTTCTGAAAAACTTCGGCCCGTCAGGAACTCTTGCAGGACAGATCGAAAACGGCGGCCCTGCAGACCTGTTTATTTCAGCAAACACTGAATGGGTGGATTACCTGAACACCAAGAAACTGGTCGATGCCTCAAGTATCAAGACGTTTACCTACAACTCTCTGGTCTTTGCAGGGACAACAAGTAAAAAAGTAAACTCGATGCAGGATCTGCCGAAACTTGATAAGATTGCCATCGGAAGCCCTAAAAGTGTGCCTGCCGGTGAATATGCAATGGCTGCAATGACAAAATCCGGCGTTGCCGCTCAGCTTACAAGCAAGCTTGTCATGGCTAAAGATGTCCGTGAGTGCCTTCTGTATGCAGAACTGGGTGAGGTGGATGGTGCTTTTGTCTACAAAACCGATGCCTTGGTGGCTCAAAAATCAAAACTGCTCTTTACGGTACCTCAGGAGCTTTATTCAAGAGTTGTCTATCCGATGGCGGTTACTAATAAAGGAGCAAAAAGCGATGAGGCTAAAGCTTTTCATGCTTTCCTGCAGGGAGATGAGGCAAAATCGGTTCTCGGTAAATTTGGGTTTGCGCTGAAGTAATTGAAAAAATAGGAGATATAGGCCTCATAGGACTTATAAGAGAAATAGGGGCAATAACAACGCACTTTATGGTATAAACAAATTCGCTGTAACTGTCTCCAATTGAGAACATGAATGATGTTGGAAAAACGTTATTTTCTTTCCTCACATTAATCATAAGAAAAGGAGACTGTAATGGGTGAGGAATTTGAGGTGAAAGGGCCGCATGAAGAGGTTCTGGAAGGTGGTGAAGCTGGGAAAGGGTTCAATAACCAAATTGCCGTCATGACTGCGATCATGGCTACTTTGGGTGCGTTACTCTCTTATGAGGCCAGTTTTACGCTTAGTGAGGCGATCATGATGAAAAATGAAGCGGCTATCAAGAAAACTGAAGCGGCTAATCAATGGAACTACTATCAGGCCAAAAGCAGTAAGCAGAATATAGCGGAGCTGGCAAGCAAGGTTACCACGAGTAAAGAGCAGGAAGAGAAAAAAAAGGATATTGCGCGTTACGTCGCGGAAAAAGCAGAGATTAAAAAGAAAGCTGAGGCTACAGAAAAACTCTCGCTTGAGGCTGATGAACACTCCGAAAAGTTCATGCATTCCCACCATCGATGGGCTACTGGGGTAACAATGCTGCAGATTGCCATTTCACTTGCGGCAATAACTATCTTGACGCGCCGCAAATGGCTGGAGTATGCAAGCTTGACATGTGCCAGTGTCGGCGTGATTTTCGGCGTGCTTGCATGGTTTGGAATTTGAACTATGGAAAAGGGAAAAGTTCATTATATTCGCCCAACATTTGGTTGCCCTAAAAAAACCGGAGTAACCGTTGAAGTACCATGACGTTTTGCAAACTTTTTTTTGTAGAAAACTGTTGAGATACGCAATGGTCAGGACTAAATATTATCAAGGAGAGTTACCATAAATCGAATCATTGATATTACCGAGCTTGCCCTTCGGGACGCACACCAGAGCCTGATTGCCACCAGGCTTGGAATTGAGGATATGACCGGAGCTTGTGCAGACCTTGACGATGCCGGCTACTGGTCGCTGGAGTGTTGGGGTGGGGCTACTTATGACTCATGCATCCGTTTTCTGAATGAAGACCCGTGGGAGCGGTTGCGCACCTTTAAGAGGCTTATGCCGAAAACCCCATTGCAGATGCTGCTGCGCGGCCAGAATCTGCTTGGGTATCGCCATTATCAGGATGAAGTGGTGGAGAGATTCTGCAACAAGTCGGCAGAAAACGGTATGGACGTCTTCCGCATTTTCGACGCCCTCAATGACCTGAGAAATATAGAGACCTCGGTACGTGCCGTCAAAAAAGCCGGCAAGCACGCTCAGGGCACGATCTGCTACACCGTCAGCCCCATTCACACCACACAACTTTTTGTCGACCAGGCTCGAAGACTTCAGGATATGGGAGTCGACTCACTCTGCATCAAGGACATGGCCGCCCTCATCAAGCCTCAGGCAGCCTTTGATCTGGTCAAGGGAATTAAAGAGGCATGCGGAAATGAGCTTCGCGTTCATCTCCATGTTCATGCTACCACTGGCGTTACTCTGGTCAGCCTGATGAAGGCGGTTGAAGCGGGAGTGGATTGCGTTGATACCGCAATCAGCTCCATGAGTCTGGGACCAGGGCATAACCCTACCGAAAGCTTCATTGAAATGCTGGAAGGCACAGGGTACACCACCCGGGTCAACATGGAGAAGGTACAGAAGGTCAAGAGTCATTTCATGACGATGCTGGGACGTTACCGAGAGTTTCTCTCACAAGTCACCGGAGTGGAGACTGAGATCTTCAAGAGCCAGATCCCCGGCGGCATGCTTTCCAACATGGAGAATCAGCTCAAGCAGCAGGGTGCAGGTGATCGGATGAAAGAGGTACTGGAAGAGATCCCTCGTGTCCGCAAGGATACCGGCTATGTTCCCCTTGTAACTCCGAGCAGTCAGATCGTCGGTACGCAGGCAGTGCTGAATGTGCTTATGGGAAGGTACAAGGTGCTGACCGGCGAATTTGCCGATCTCATGCTTGGTTATTACGGCGCAGTACCGGGGGAAAAAAATCCTGAGGTTGTTCAAATGGCACACGAGCATGCCCACAAAAAACAGATTCACTGCCGTCCGGCAAATCTCCTGAAGCCGGAGTGGGACAAGCTCCGTTCGGCTGCTCTTGCTCTTACCGGATGCAACGGCAGAACGGAAGATGTGCTGACCTATGCCATGTTCCCGCAGGTGGCACCTAAATTTTTTGCCGAACGCCACGAAGGACCTCGAAACCTGGGAAGAAACCCTGAGACTGGCGAATCGGAAACACAACCTGCAGAAGGCCATCAGGGGGCAATAACCGGACCCATCACCTATTCCGTGACTCTAAGCGGGCGGCAGCATAAGGTGACTGTAACGCCATACCAATAATTATAATATGAATATCAGTGCATAGTCGGGACACCATGAATATAGAAGAGATAGTACAGGATCTGAATCAGCGGAAAGAGACGTTGCAATTGGGAGGCGGACAGGACAAAATCGATCGCCAGCACGAGGCAGGCAGTCTGAGTGCACGTGAACGTATCGGCGCACTCCTTGATCAGGACAGTTTTCAGGAATCAGGACTTTTTGCCAAACACCGCTGCACAAACTTCGGGATGACGGACAAGGAGATGGCGGCGGATGGTGTCGTCACCGGGCCTGGCACTATCAACGGAAGACTGGTGCATGTTGCCAGTCAGGATTTCACTGTTGTCGGCGGGTCGGCCGGTGAAGCTCACTGTAATAAAATAGTGCAGATGATGCAGTCGTCGCTCAAGACCGGCTCGCCCTTCATCATGATCAATGACTCAGGAGGCGCCCGTATCCAAGAGGGTATCGACAGTCTTTCCGGCTACGGCAAGGTCTTTTACAACAACGTGATGCTCTCTGGAGTCGTGCCGCAAATATCTATCATCTGCGGACCCTGTGCGGGTGGCGCGGCCTACAGCCCGGCCTTGACCGACTTCATTATCCAGACCCGTGCTGCACGGATGTTCATCACTGGTCCCTCGGTCATCAAGGCGGTAACCGGTGAAGTGGTCACTGCAGAGGAGCTGGGAGGACCGATCGCCCAGATGAACAACTCGGGGGTGGTTCATTTCATCGCCGAAGATGATCTGGATGCCATTGCCATCTGCAAGCGCCTGCTGTCATTTCTCCCGTCCAATAATCTGGAGGATTCACCCCAGCTGGAGGCGGACGATATTATCATTCCGGACAAACGTCTTAATACTGTTATTCCTCTTGACCCTAAACAGCGGTACGACGTCCGGGAAGTTATAGGCCATATTGTGGATAAAGCCGATTTCATGGAGGTGCAGTCCTCATTTGCCGCCAACATCGTCATTGGTTTTGCCCGTCTTCAGGGTCGTGCGGTCGGAATTGTAGCCAACCAGCCCAACGTCATGGCTGGAGTGCTCGACATCAACGCTTCGGACAAGGCTGCCCGCTTCATCAGATTCTGCAATGCCTTCAACATACCTCTCATCACCTTTGTTGATGTTCCCGGCTTTCTGCCCGGCGTCGAACAGGAGTACGGCGGAATTATACGGCATGGCGCCAAAATGCTCTTCGCCTACTCTGCTGCCACCGTACCAAAAATCACCGTGGTACTCCGCAAAGCCTATGGTGGAGCTTATCTGGCTATGTGCAGCAAGGACCTTGATGCTGACAGAGTCGTTTCGTGGCCTTCTGCGGAGATCGCCGTCATGGGTGCCGATGGTGCTGTAGACGTTATCTTTCGCAACGAGATCAAAACAGCGGACGATCCCGTTTTACGCCGCCAGGAGCTGGTCAAGGAGTATCGCGAAACCTTTGCCACCCCTTACGCTGCAGCCGCACACTTTCAGGTGGATGATATCATCGAGCCGGCTGAAACGCGCCGCTATCTGGCCATGTCACTCGATTTTCTCCATTCCAAACGGGAATTCAGACCCCAGAAGAAACACGGGCTGATTCCACTTTAACTCTATTCCAATGGAAACAACCAATTCTGAGCCCATTACCCATGAGCCAAAAATAACTCAGGAGCTGCTGGTTATCATGTCGGCTGCTATCGCCGCCTATCTGGGAAAAAATGTCCGGATACGTCGGGCCCGCTTCATCAGCAACCAGGGACCAAGTTCCTGGTCTCAATTAGGGCGTGTCTCCATCCAGTCATCACATACCTTCAGCACCACTAAATAAGGAATTGTACTGTGCAGTTGATCTTGACCATAGACGGAAAAAAATATATCGTTGACGTTGATGTCCTGGAAGGAGAGGAAATCCGCACACCGGAATCGTTCCAGGAGCTGACTTCCACCATTCAGTCGAAGCAGGTAATCGCGCCCTCGCCCCAACCGATGGCAATACAGCCCGTTGCTGACGGTCTACCCGACGATAAGGTCTGCCGCAGTCCCATTGCAGGGATTGTGCAGAGGGTTAATGTCCAGGTTGGGCAAACGCTCCAGGTTGACGATCTGCTTGTGGTGCTGGAAGCCATGAAGATGGAGACAAATATTACAGCACATACGGAAGGAACCGTAAAAAAAATCCTGGCATCACCAGGAGAAGCAGTGAAAAGCGGCCAGGCGCTCATCGAATTTGTGTAAAACTTCTCACCCTCTCCAGCCCGCTGGAGGGGAAGAAAGAGAGAACACTGCAACTTTAATACCTTCAGAGCTTCTCCCGTAAGCCGGAATAATAGTTTTTTTTTATAAATTACAGCAAGGACAATTTTGCCGGTTCACATCACTCTTATTTAAAAAAATAAAGCGATGAAAAACAATAATTGTTACCTCTTGACAATATTCGCTGCATTACTGTTTTGCTGTTTGCTCCCCAACGATAAAGCAAGCTGTGAACCGATACCCTCATGGAATGATACTCCGATAAAAAAATCAATTTTAGATTTTGTCGACACAGCAAAAAAGAAAATTCCTGTTGAAGATCGTATTGCTGTTTTCGATTTGGATGGAACCATTGCCTGCGAAGCTCCCTTGTGGTTTGAAATGTATGCTGCGATTGATGGTTTAAACCAGAAATCCGCAAAAAATCCGGAACTGTCACACTATACGGAATACAAGTATGCAAAAAAACTTGAAGCAAACCCGGCAGATACATCAGTTGTAAACAACTTGGTCAACTTCACAAAAGCACCTTACTACAACTATATCGACTCAATGGTCTGGAAAGCTTATGAAGGAGTTGACCATGAAACTTATGTACATTCGGCCCGGTCGTATTTAACAACAACAAAAGATAAAAAATATAATATCATTCTGGCAAATATGTTTTATCAGCCTATGCTTGAATTGATACGTTATTTGAAGCAAAATAAATTCACTGTTTATATTGTTTCAGGTTCAATACAAGGGGTTATATGGAGCGTTTGTCCGCAAATAATTAATTTGGACAGAGCACATCTTATCGGCACGCGCCAGATTTTAAGGCCTGTTTATAAGCAAAGTGATCATGAAACATTATTTATTATCCATAAAGGTATTTCCTCTCCATTAAATAATAAAGATGAAAAAAGTATAAATATTTATTCAAAAATTGGTAAAAAGCCTGTATTTGCTTTTGGAAATACCAATGGCGATTTTGGAATGTTTCATTTAACAGCAACAAACAAATACCCTAATATTGCATTGTTACTTAATCATGATGATTCAGTTCGCGAGTATGCATACCCACCATATCATGGAGATTCAGTTCCTGCCTGGAGGGACTCCTTGTCCGTCAATAAATGGAAGCTTGTGAATATGGCCCAGGAATTTAAAACTGTCTGGAAAACGAAATAGGATTTACATAGCCCCGATCGAGTTATTTGCTGTGATGATAATTGCGATAGAGCTGCAGGGCATTACGCATACACATGGCCACTGTCATAGTGCCGACGCGCGGAATGTAGAGAGTAGCCCTTTCCTTTGCATCCAGTTCAAAATTCTGCACTGAAGAAAAATTGAGGCAAATCGCTCCAGGTTTCAATTCATCAGCCCTGATCTTGTCAAAGTTTCTTGACGGCACTCCTGTTATAACGATATCAGAATTTTTTAAAGCCTCAGCGCGTGTCACAGCGATATTTTCCTTTTGAGAGTCCGAAATATCAACAACAATACCGCCATTGATATCAAAGGAATAAACTTTTGCGCCATCATTGGAAAGCATATAGGCAAGCGGCCTTCCTACAACTTCTGAACGATTAAAAATAGTGACCGTCTGTCCTCTGAAAGGCAGTCCGATTTGCACATAAGATTCCGTTTCTTCCAGCAATTTAATAATTGCCAGCGGGGTACACGGAAGTATCGCCTTGTTTCTTTGTTCTGTATCATCAAAACGATCATTAGCATACAGTTTGCTTATCCAATAAGAGGTGAGACCTTCGACATCCTTATGAGGTGAGACCATATTCCGAATTTCTGCGTCCCGATAATCGTTCCAAATGGGGTAATATATAAATATTCCGTGAACGGTATGATCACTATTTGCCTCTGAAAGTATTTGCTTGATCGAATCGGGGTTCACCATGATCAAATTAAAGGTAATGCCGACATCATCGCATCCATTCCGTGCGTATTCGGAATAGGTTATTGAAGCCGGATCTTCGGAGGCAAGCAAGCCGACAATATTTATTTTAAATCCTTCTTTGCTAATTTCTCTTTTTACGATATTTCGAAAACTGGCGGCAGTATTATTAGGTTCGAGGACATTCATAATTTTTGCACTAAGGATGTTGTTTGCTTGAATGCAAGAATACGATTTTTCTTTTAAATATCTGTTATTCGTCACTAAAACAGCTCTCCGATCTTATCGGTTTCCTCAAAACACTCGATGCTGCCAGGCCGGCTGCAGCAACTCCCCTGCTTTCGGATTTCAGGCATCCGCTCATCATCTCAAAAGTATCTGGCAAATTTCCGGAAATATGCTTATCATCACCCCCCTGATTATGTTTACTGGCGAGCGAAGAAAAGAGGGCTGCATTGTTTACAACGAAACATTCAACCGCTGCAAATTTCCTGCAGCAGACTCAGCGCCATGACGCATTGAGAAAAGATTATTGTATTGTCTACAATTTTCTTGTAATTTTACCTACAACAGATGATAGAATAATATTAACATCAGAGTAATCATGTCTAAACTTACAGAGATCAAAGCAAAAATAGCTGAACTTCAACGGGAGGCTGATGAAACTTTTAAGTTGGAAAAGCTTGCTGCCATAGCTGATATTACATCAAAAATATTTGCTTACAATATCAGTATTGATGAGTTTCAGAAAAGGGGAAGATCAGCCAGAACTGCAACAACTCCTGCAAGTCCAATAAAGTACAGGAAAAGTGAATATGAATATTGGGGAGGAAGAGGACCAAAACCAAAATGGGTAAAAGAGGTTGAAGAGAAGGGTGAAAACCTTGAGGCTTACAGGGTTCCAGATCAAATTACACAGTAGTCACACTGAACATTTGCCGGTACAGAGAGAGGGCTGAAAAAGATAGGGTACCCCTTTTACCCCATCACAGCCCTTTATCTCCCGCCTGGCGTTGCTGCAAAACGACTTCTGCATTGATAACTTCTTTCTGGCTCAATAGTTGAACCTTCTCCAACATCACTCAACAACTCTTACCCTTACAACCTCAGATACCGCTGATACGTCGCCATCGAAATCTTCAGCATACTGCAACATCAGCACCCCCGCATCATCCGAAGCTCAATTCTTTTTTATATTTAAAATTATGGTTACGTTTCAACAACATTGACCAAATTACTTCAATACATGGCATCATACCGATGAGCCGAATGAGTCAATTTGGAATGGCTCTGTCATATCTTCCCGAATTTCCAGTGGTTTTCCGTAATTGCCGTTAACATGAAGGCCAACCATGTCCCTCGATAAGATAACACCCGATTCGATCGCCAGAAAACATGATGACTCCACACTTCTTTCATTGATTCACTCCTTACCTGATGTATGTTTTGTTGTTTCTCCCCAGGGCATTATTCTTGACGCAAATCAGGCTTTTGCTTCCCAGTTTAATAAAATCCCGGAAGAGTTCTTTGGTCTGAATGTTTTCGATTTTCTGCCGCTGGATGTTGGAGCTGAACGAATGAACATGCTGCAAGAGGCTGTGCTCACTTCCAAATCGCTAACCTTTGACGATGAAGATGATGGAAAGCTGATACGGAGTACCATCTATCCTTTCACATCTCCTGAAGGCAACGTCGACCGGCTTCTTATCCTCGCGCAGAATATTACAGATATCGGACAGTTGCTGAAGAAAGAGCAGCTCTTCAATAAGTATATCATCGAATCTATTCCTGGCATTTTTTATTTCACTGATGCAAACAGAGAGTTCGTTGCATGGAACAAGGAACTCAGGGAGAACTGCTTTGGCGTATCAGAAATAGAGATGGCTACAACTAACTGCTTAGAAGCCTTTCACCCGGAAGATCGAGACCGTGCTCTTGAGACCATGCAGGATATCATCAATAATGGCACGGAAGTAACCAACGAGTACCGGCTAGTGTTTCGAGGAAACCCTGATATCCGGTGGTACCTCATGACGGGAAAAAGGGTAATCATTGATGGTTCTCCATTTCTTATCGGTGTGGGTTTTGATATCACCGAGCACAAACGGACTGAAGATACATTACGACTCAACGAGAAACGGTTCAAGACATTGTTCAACAGTCAATCTGCCATACAGGCTCTTCTTGACCCGGATACCGGCAAGGTGCTTGATGTCAACCAGAAAGCTGTAGAGTGGTATGGGTGGTCAGCTGAAGAACTCAGGAAGATGTATACCAGGGACATCAATACTCTTTCGCAGGAGGAGATTATCAAAAGCCTGCAGACCGTAGAAGCCAGACAACACAATAAATTCATCGGACGCCACCGGAGGGCAGACGGCTCTATTCGGGATGTAGAGATCTATCGCAACAAGATTGAGCTTGATGGGAAGCCCGTTATTCATGTCATTACTCAAGACATCAGCGAACGAAAACATGCTGAAGCTGAACGTCAAAGGCTGACTCGTGCACTTATTGTCAGCGACCATTGCAACAAAGCGCTGATTCATGCACAAGATGAACAGGAACTGCTGCAGACCATCTGCCGCATCATCGTCGAAACCGGCGGTTACCGGATGGCTTGGGTAGGATACAAAGTAAATGATGAGGCTAAAAGTCTGCACCCTGCCGCATATGCCGGTAGTACCGGTGATTATTTTAACTCAATTACCCTATCCTGGGCCGATAACAAGTATGGAGAGGGACCAGCCGGAACCGCTGTCCGCACCGCTCAACCCGTTGTGGTAAATAATATTATCACTGATCAAAGCTTCGAATTATGGCGTACTGAAGCGATAAAGTACGGTTATGCTGCTTTTCTCGGTTTACCGTTAGTTATAGACGATACTGTGGCTGGTGTATTGGCGGTATATTCTGAACTCCCAGAGGCTTTTAACGATGCAGAGTGCGAGCAGCTCCTCTCACTGTCCAACAACCTGGCTTATGGCATCAAGATGCTGCGAAACCGTGAAGCACTGAAGCAAAGCGAGGAGCGGTTCAGAAACCTGTTTGAACGCAACACCGCAATCAAGATGCTTCTTGATCCCCTCACCGGCAATATTGTTGATGCCAATAATGCGGCCGCAGAGTTTTACGGATGGTCAATTGAAGAGTTAAGGCAGATGAACATTGCGCAAATCATTTTTCTGACGCATCCCGAAGTCAACAAAAGCAATCTGGTAACAGTCCTCAAAACAGGACACCCCGGCTTTTCGTTTCGTCATCTCATGAAAGACGGTTCATTGCGTGATGTCAAGGTGTTCAGTACTAAGATCAATGATGGCCGGCAAGATTTAATCAATGTTATTATTCATGACATCACCGTTCAAAAGCGCTATGAACAGCTCAATGCATTCCGGCTGCACATACTCCAGATTGCTGATACTCATTCGATTGAGGAACTGCTGATAGCAACGCTTGATGAAGCGGAAGCTTTAACAGGAAGCTCAATCGGTTTTGTCTCTTATGTAACAGAGGACGCAAAAACTCCGGTGCTCCAGGCCGTCTCAACCAATACCCGTCAACAGAGGCAGGATGGAGAGGGTAAGAGCCTGCACTATCCGTTGGAGATGGCTGGATTATGGGCTGAAGTGGAACGAGAAAAAAAAGCAGTGATCCATAATGATTATACATCACTCGAGCATCGCAACAGAATACCGGATGGCCCTGTGGAAATCAAGAGCGAATTGGTTATTCCTGTCAACCGTGAGGGACGCATAGTGGCAATTTTCGGGGTCGGCAACAAGCAAACCCAGTATAGTGATAACGATATTGCATGGTTGGAGATCATAGCCAATCACGTCTGGGATATTGTTGCCAAAAAAATTGCAGAAGATGAAATCAAGTTACAGAAACAGAAACAGGATAAGTTGGTCGCCGAAAAAGAAAAAGCCGAAGAGGCAGACCGCTTAAAATCAGCTTTCCTTGCCACCATCACTCATGAACTGCGAACCCCGATGAATGGAATTCTCGGCTTTTCCGAATTGCTGAAGGACCCTGAACTGTCGCAACAGAAATCTGCTGAGTATATCGATCTCATCCATCAAAGCGGCTTACGCCTCCTGACGCTCGTCAACGAACTCATCGATATTGCGCGTATTGAAGCCGGAGAGTGTGTGATACAGCATGATGACACCAACATCAACAAGCTTCTCCTTGATCTTACCGCATTTTTCAAGATCGCAACCAACAAAAAAGGGTTAGAGCTGACTTGTACCACTACGCTTCCAGACCATGAAAGTATCATCAATACTGACAGCGCAAAACTCACCCAGATACTCACCAACCTTATCAACAACTCCCTGAAATTCACCTTTCAAGGAGGTATTGCTATCGGGTATAGCAAGTACAACGGCATGCTTGAGTTTACCGTCCAAGACACCGGTATCGGCATACCAATTGCAATGCAGGAAAAGATTTTCGACCGATTCATTCAGGTCGATAACCCCCTGACCCGAACAATTGAAGGTTCCGGACTCGGCTTGAGCATCACCAAAGCCTATGTCACCATGCTTGGCGGTGCCATCCGGGTTGAATCACAAGAAGGGGCCGGAAGCACCTTCACCTTCACCCTCCCCTACAACCCTCCTTTCATTACTCAGCGCTCAGCGTTCAGCACGGTTCTTATCGTCGAAGATGACGACATAAACCGTATTCTGCTCAAAATGATACTGAAAGACGAAAACATGACAATTCATTATGCCCATAACGGTCAAGAAGCTGTCGAACTGGCAAAGCAGCATCCAGAAATCAATCTGGTGCTTATGGATATAAACATGCCTTTGTTAAACGGCTACGAAGCAACAAGGCAGATCAAACAGTTCCGCCCCGAATTACCAATTATCGTTCAGACTGCTTTCACCTCAAGAGATGAGCGCGAAAAAGCAAAAGCGGCAGGTTCCGACAGCTTCATCACCAAGCCAATCAAGAAAAGCGAATTGCTTGCACTGATAAACGAGCAGCTCCTCAATAAGCATTAAAACAGCATCACAGACGTAAAAAAGTACTGATCGCTGAGTGCTGAAAGGCTAAATTTTCTTTTCTCTGTAATTATGGTTACGTTGCAACACAAGAGACCGTATTACTTCAAGAGACGCATCATACTGATGAACCAGCGTTCGTCCATACAGAGTGGTGTTACCTGTCAACCCCTTCTGTTCCCTGTCGTTTACCGTAATGATTGTTATTATGGAGACCCATGCCTCGCAATAACATAACACGTCATGCAAACGCAGGAACACCAACTGAATCAGCACTTTATACCTTAGTTCATGCATTTCCGGATGTAGCTTTTGTTATTTCTCCCCAAGGCATTATCCTCGATGCCAATCATATCTTTTCTACCAAGTTCAATAAAACCCCGGAAGAGTTCTTTGGCCTGAGTGTTTTCGATTTTCTGTCGCCGGAAGTTGGAGCGGCACGAAAGAAAATGCTGCAAGAGGCCGTGCAGAACTTCAGTCCCCTCACTTTTGATGATGAAGATCATGGGAAACTGATACGCAGCACCATCTATCCCTACAGATCCGAGGATGGGACCATCGACCGCCTCCTTATCATCGCGCAGGACATTACCGATATCGGACATTTGCTGAAAAAAGAGCAGCTTTTCAATAAGCAGACCATCAATGCTATTCCCGGCACCTTTTACCTCCTTGATGCCCAGGGAAAGTTTGTGGCCTGGAACGAGCAAAGCCGAACGATAAACTTTGGCAAAAGCGATGCCGAGATGGCCGAGACTTCTGGGTTAGACGCTCTCCATCCGGATGATCGAGCCAGTGTGATAGAACAAATGCAGGATATCCTGAATAATGGCAGTGAAAAAGTTGGCGAATACCGATTAATGCTTCAGGGAACCCCTGCAGAACAGTGGCGCCTGATGACCGGCAAAAGGATCATGATCGATGGATCCCCTTATCTTATCGGCGTCGGTATTGACATTACCGAACGCAAGCATGCCGAAACTGAACTTGAGAGAAAGAATCGAGCGCTGGCGATGAGTGACCAATGTAACCACGCACTGCTGCATGCACAGGATGAAACGGTCTTACTGAAAAAAATATGCAACATCATCACGCAAACCGGAGGATACCGGATGGCCTGGGTCGGCTATGCAGAACAGGATCAAGAAAAACGCATACGACCAGTCGCTCAAGCAGGTTTTGAGGAAGGCTACCTCGAAACACTCACGGTATCCTGGGCAGATGACAAGTTTGGCCAAGGCCCAGCAGGAACGGCAGTCCGCACCCGACAACCATCGACCATACATAATATACAGGAAAACCCACAATTTGACCCATGGCGAACCGAGGCAACAAAGCAAGGGTATACCTCAATTCACAGCATCCCCCTGCTATCGGACCAGAGTGTATTCGGCACCTTAACCATCTATTCTGAACTCCCGAACCCCTTTCATGCTGCCGAAAAAAAACAACTCATGTCGATGGCTGACAACCTGGCATTTGGCATCAGAATGCTTCGAGGCCGTATCGCACTGAAAGAAAGTGAAGAACGGTTCAGAAATCTCTTCGAGCGCAATGCCGCAATCACCATAATTCTTGATCCAGACACCGGCAATATTGTCGATGCCAATAAAGCAGCGGTAGCCTTTTACGGATGGTCATTGCAAGAGTTCAGAAGTATGAACATAGCACAAATCAACTCCATAGCATCTGACTCCATAAAAAACAATCTGGAAAAGGTTCGTTCCACAGGGAGTTACAGGTTTTCATTTCAACATCACAAAAAAGACGGTTCCCCCTGTGATGTAACCGTGCTCAGTACAAAAATCAATGATGGCAGAAAAGATTTGATTCATGCCATTATCTATGATGTCACCCTTGAAAAGCGGTATGAGCAGATTAATGCATTCCGCCTGAGCATACTCCAGATGGCAGAGACGCATTCCATAGAAGAACTGCTGACCACAACCCTTGATGAAGCAGAAAAATTGACCGAAAGCTCCATCGGGTTTGTCTTCTTTGTTGCTGAAGACCAGAACACCCTGACGCTTCAGACCGTCTCAACCAATACCCTGCAGAACATGTGCAAGGCAGAAGGAAAAGGCCTGCACTATCCGCTCGACAAGGCCGGAGTATGGGCAGATGCCGTACGAGAAAAAAAAGCAGTTATCCATAATGATTATCCAACACTGAAGCATCGCAAAGGAACACCGGAAGGCCACGCGGAAATCAAGCGCGAACTGGTTATTCCAATAAGCCGAGACGGAAAAATAGTGGCAATTTTCGGAGTCGGCAACAAGCAGACAGAGTATGGTGATAACGATATTGCATGGCTGGAAGTCATAGCCAATCACGTCTGGGATATGGTCGCCAAAAAAATCGGTGACGATGTCATCAAATTACAGAAACAGAAGCATGATGAGTTGACCACCGCCAAAGACAAAGCCGAAGAGACAGACCGGCAGAAATCAGCCTTCCTTGCCACCATCACCCATGAGCTGCGAACCCCCATGCATGGTATTCTCGGTCTTTCCGAACTCTTGGAAGACCCTGCACTGACCAACGAAGAATCGACCGAATATATCCGCCTCATCCACAAAAGCGGCCAGCGTCTCCTGACCCTCATCAACGAACTCATCGATATAGCACGCATTGAAGCCGGAGAGACCAACATGCAACAGGCCGACACCAATATCAACAAGCTTCTCACCGATCTTACCGCCATGTTCAAGATCGAAACCCACAAAAAAGGGTTGCAGATGACCTGTACCACAACACTACCCGACAGCGAAAGCACCATCACTACCGACAGCGCAAAACTCACCCAGATACTCACCAACCTGATCAACAACGCCCTGAAATTCACCTTCCAAGGAGGCATTGCCATCGGATATACCAAAAACAACGGCATGCTTGAGTTCACCGTCAAAGACACCGGCATCGGCATACCTGCAGCCATGCACGAAAAGATTTTCGACCGATTTATACAAGTCGATAACCCCCTGACCAGCAAAATAGAAGGCTCCGGACTCGGCTTGAGCATCACCAAAGCCTATGTCGAAATGCTCGGCGGCACCATCCACGTCGAATCACAAGAAGGCACAGGAAGCACTTTTTCCTTCACCCTCCCCTACATCCCGGTACTCTGCTGCTCTGCAGCTGAAGAGCTTTGCCGTCATTAGCAACAGCAACTCAGTGGAACATTGATGCCGATCATTCAAATGTTGGATTCAGTGTCAGTCACCTTATGGTGTCGCACGTCAAGGGAAATTTCAATAAGTATAGCGGCATTGTTGATATCAACGACAAAGACATTACAAAATCAAAGGTCGATGTCACCATTGATGCCTCTTCCATCAAAACAAACGTTCAGAAACGTGATGAACATTTGAAAAGCGCAGATTTTTTTGATGTCGCTAAATATCCAACATTGACCTTTGTTTCAAAAAAATGGACAAAGGCTGCCAAGGGAGCATTGAAGGTTGCGGGAGATCTTACGATCCACGGCGTTACCAAATCGGTGGTTCTTACTGTCAACCCCTTCTCAAAGGAGAGCAAGGATCCTTGGGGTAACACAAGACGCGGAACTTCGGCAAGCGCAACCATCAACCGTAAGGATTTCGGGCTTGTCTGGAATCAGGCATTGGAAACCGGTGGAGTTGCTGTTGGTGAAGAGGTCAACATCTCTCTGGACGTTGAACTGATCAAGTCGCAGCCAAAATAAGAGGTGTGCTGGGGAGAGGGAGTTGGCTGTGAATGCTTGATAATTTGTGAACTATATCCATATAAAGGAGCACTGCAATGAGAGAGGTAATGCCGGCCGTTTTTTTTGGACATGGCAATCCGATGAATGCGATTCAGTCGAACACCTACACCGAAAGCTGGCAAAAGTTCGGGCAAAGTATCCCACGACCCAAAGCGATACTTGCCATATCGGCTCACTGGTACGGCCCCGACATGGCGGTTTCAGGCAACACCTCTCCAGAAACCATACACGATTTCTACGGGTTTCCCAGAGAACTTTTCGAGTATACCTGGCCGGCTCCGGGCAGTCCGGAGCTTGCTCTGCGTGTGCAAAAACTTCTCCAGCCGCTTGATGTCCATTTCGATGAACATCGGGGTCTTGATCATGGGACTTGGGCGGTACTCTGTCACGTTTTTCCGGATGCAGATATTCCCGTTGTTCAGCTCAGTGTCGATGAAAGGAAGCCTCCCGAGTTTCATTATCAGATTGGCAGGCTTCTTCAGCCGCTTCGGGATGAAGGAGTGCTGATCGTCGGAAGCGGCAATATTGTTCACAACCTTCGTGCCTATGTATGGGAGGATAAAAAGGTTCAGCCATTCGAATGGGCGCTTCGATTTGAATCCGCCACAAGAAAACTCATGCTTGAGGGAAAAGATCGTGAACTTGCTGAGTACTTGAGACTAGGAAAGGATGCGCGTCTTTCAGTGCCCTCGCCCGACCATTTTCTCCCTCTTCTCTATGTTCTTGGTTTACGCAAAGAGCACGAGCAGGTCAGCTTTCCTGTCGAGGGGATAGAAGGCGGAGCGCTCTCCATGCTCTCTGTTCGCATTGGCTGATCAGAAGAATCAACCTTAACCATGGAGGTATCATAATGCTACAGATTCGAAAAGCGGAGGAATGGGTGCCAGCAAGCTTGGACTTGCTCACCATGAAGGTCGGTCATGGAAAGGATGGCATATTATTTAAAAACCGCTACCTCTATCGGTTTTGTGATGGTAGCATCTGACTATGATGGATCCTGAAGAGGTAATAAGTCAAATGGAGAAATTCAAAACAGCGGCACAAAACCACCAGTCATACAGCCATCGCCTTGCCAACGGCTCAATACGTGATGTTGATGTCTTCAGCTGCCCAATAACCTTTGATGGTAAAACCCTGCTCTACTCCATCATCAATGACATAACCGATCGCAAGCTTGCTGAACAGGCATTACAAACAAGTGAAAGAAAGTTCCGCTCCATTACCGAGCAACTCGCAGAAATGGTCTTTGTTACTGACTCACTCGGGGCCTTAACGTATATTTCGCCAGCCTCTGAACACCTTTTCGGCTATCTCCCTCAAGAGATGAATGGCATTCTCGGGTTTTCAGCACTTTTGACAGAGCCTCACTTGTCCGGAGAGGAGATGGCTGAATATATCGGCCTCATTCAGAAAAGCGGGCACCGGATGCTCAATCTGATTAATGATCTTATTGATATTTCACGCATTGATGCCGAAGAGACAAAAGTACACCTGTCCGAAACGCCACTCAATGAACTTATGCATGACCTTCATGCTTGTAGCTGAACCAGATTCTGACCAACCTCGTCAAGAATGCCTTGAAATTCACCCGTAAGGGAGGCATAGAATTTGGCTATACCAGAAAAGATAAGCTCCTTGAGTTTTATGTCATCGATTCAGGCATCGGTTTACCAATTGCAATGAAAGAAAAAGTTTTTGAACGATTCCATCAGGTTGACAACACCTTAACCAGAGGCTACGAAGGGGCCGGGCTCGGGTCGAGTATCACCAAAGGATTCGTCGAAATGCTCGGCGGCAATATATGGGTTGAATCCGTTGTGGGCGAAGGCTGTACATTCCTCTTCACACTGGAATATACACCTGCCGCTTCTCCACAAACGTCACAGCCTTTTCCCACCAATGAAGAACTCGCCTTGCCTCTCCCAGATGTAACTCTGTTGATTGCAATCAATATCGGGGTCGCTTCAGGAAAGGGTTCATGGAGTACGTTAAGAGGATATAATAATATCACAGTATATATTCATATAATGCTCTGCGTGGTACAGGGTTTATGCGGGAACGACAGGCTCACTTATCGGGATTTGAGGTGTTGCTTCCTGGGGCAAGGATTGGGGTGATTTGACTGATCAGACAAGGTTTTGTATGAAGGTAAGCTTGACCAATGAACATCGTTTAACGTGCGTTAAATGCCGAATCTCGTGGTGAATCTTGATATTCCCGATGAAGGACAATAGTGATCATAAAAACGACTGCTGCTGCTCTTTTGCGCAACGCTATAAAACCCTCCTCGCTCTCTTTGATACCCTTGGACCTTCATTTGTTATCGATCGTCATGGTACGATTCTTGAAACCAACCATGCTTTTGCCCTCATTTGTGGCAGGCAGGTGCAAGAGTGCATCGGCAAAAACGCTTACGATTTGATTCCTCCAGAACTGGCAGCAATGTGCCGGAAAAAAGTTGATGAAGCCTTTCGTACGGGTAAAAAAATCACCTGTGAAGAGGAACGAGAGGGTCGCTTTAATCGCTTTGTGTTTTGTCCTGTAGCGGATAAAGGGGGTAAGATGACTCAGCTTATAGCTCTCGGAAGCGACATCTCCGAGCAAAAGAAGTTTGAGAACGACCTTATCCTGTCGAATCGCACACTCCAGATGTTACGTCAATGCAATGAGATCATGCTTCATGCCCATAATGAACTGGAGTTGTTGGATGCAATTTGCCGCATCATCGTTGAAATCGGCGGTTATCTGATGGTATGGGTCGGTTATGCGGAACAGGACAAGGCAAAAAGTGTTCGCCCTTTAGCTCATGCAGGTTTTGATGAAGGTTATCGGGACAGTTTGAAGCTCTCCTGGGCAAATGTTGATCGTGGACTCGGCCCGACAGGAACTGCAATCCGACAGGGAAAACCATCGATTACCCGCAATATAGTGAACGATCCGCTTTTCGAACCTTGGCGAAGAGATGCGTTATCACGTGGTTACCTCTCTGTTGCTGGCTTACCCTTGAAAGCGGGCAATAGGGTGTTTGGCGCACTAACGGTTTATTCCCCTCATCCAGATGCCTTCGATTCAATGGAAACGGAGCTTCTCACAACACTGGCAGACAACCTGGCCTATGCAATGACGGTATTGCACACCAGAGAGGCAAACCGGATAGGGGTTGAAAATTTGCAGAAAAGCGAAACGCAATACCTCACCCTGTTTCAGAACCATCATACCGTGATGCTGATCACTGATCCGCAGGATGGCAAGATTATTGATGCCAATCCGGCAGCAGCAAAATTTTATGGATGGCCACTCGAACATCTCCGCCGAATGCACATACAGGAAATCAATACGCTCCCCCCTGAAGAGACAATGGCCGCCATGGAGCAAAGCAGATCAGGCGAAAAAAATCACTTTTTATTCCAGCACCGAAGGGCAAACGACTCTATTCGTGATGTTGACGTGTTCAGCAGCAAGATAGAGATCGCCGACAGGAATCTTCTCTATTCTATTATTCAGGACATCACCGAACGCAAGCGATACGAAACTGTCACCTCATTCCATTTGGCTCTCATCCTGATGGAAGCAACTCATTCGATAGAAGAGCTGCTGCAAACGACACTTGATGAGATGGAATTATTGACCAATAGCTCCATCAGTTTCTTCCACTTTGTTGCCGAAGACCAGACAACACTCTCCATGCAGGCGGGGTCAACCAACACCAGAAAGAATATGTGCAAAGAGACAAGCGAGTCTCAGCACTATCCTGTCGACCAGGCTGGCCTATGGGCAGATGTTCTGCGCGAACAGAAAGCTGTTATCCGTAATGATTATGCCACCTTCAAAAGTCGTAAAGGGATACCAGAAGGAGATACCGAAATCAGACGCGAAGTGCTTGTCCCTGTTTTGCGTGATGATAAAATTGTTGCGATTGTCTGGGTTGGCAACAAACTCATTGAGTATGATAAGGATGATATCAAATGGGTGTTGACCCTGGCAGATCTCGCATGGAATGTTGTCGCTAAAAAAATTGCTGACAAAAAAAATGAACTCCTGAAAGCGGAGAACTATGTTATTGAAGATCTTGCCCTGCATGATTATTTGACAGCTCTTCCAAATCGTCGTCTTCTCTCAGACCGGATAACCCAAGCTTTTGCCCAAGGTCAGCGGAACTCAACAATGGCAGCATTGTTGCTCTTTGATCTCGATAAGTTCAAAACTGTCAATGATACCTTTGGCCATTATATCGGTGATCTCTTACTGAAAGAGGTGGCAACCCGAACAGGTAAAAACTTGCAAAGAGCTGGAGACTCACTTGCTCGCCTGAGTGGCGATGAGTTTGTGGTGTTGCTGCCCCATATTGCTCAACTATGGAATGCCGTTGCGGTTGCAAAAAAAATTCTGCCCTCAATAAAGAAGCCATTCGAAATAGAAGGCCATATCATCAATATTTCATGCAGCATCGGTATTGCCGTGTTCCCAAATCATGGCCGGGACGAAATAACGTTAATGAGGCATGCCGATATTGCCATGTACAAATCAAAGAGAGATGGAGGAAATTGTATTACTCTCTTTCGTGATGAACTCTCTTGACTTGCACAATCTTTCAGTATTTGATTGTTTAAATCCTCTCTAAAAATTTCTAAGATTTACTTATCTCCCTGATCAATGCTATTGTCATCCCTATAACTTTGCCAATTACCGGGCAGGAACCCCCCCCATACTCGATATCAAGGCCAAAGCTGAACATGGGCGTTTGTTCAACATTGAAATGCAGATCAGCGAAGAGCGCCATTTCGACAACGGGGCCATTTTCTATTGGGCAAAACTGGTGACTGAACAGCTCAGTGAAGGGATGATGTACAAAAAGCTGAGTACTCAGAGCCTTACCGGTTGATATTATCACAACATCTCACGAGTTTCTCGATAATGCTTGTGCCCAGCAGGGTCTATGGTGGCTTGGCTAATACTTTTTAGAAGCAATCGCACTATCAAAACAAACTCGTTAGGCTCCTCAAAAAACAGTTCTTGAGATTGATTCTTGATATATCATATATTATATGAGTATTGAGAATGGAGAAAGGGGAAAAAGATATGCTTATTGGTTATGCCAGGGTTTCCACACAGGATCAAAATCTTACTCTTCAGATTGATGCCTTAACCAAGGCTGGTTGTGAAAAAATCTTTGAGGATAAAGTAAGTGGTACACGAGCCGAACGCCCCGGACTTGCCAAGGCACAGGAACTGATGAGTACGGGAGATACGCTTGTTGTCTGGAAACTCGATCGACTTGGCCGTAGCATCAAGCAACTGGTTGATTTGGTCGCTGGACTTCAGAAACAAGATGTCCAGTTCAAAAGTCTTACCGATGGATTCCTGCATCCAATAATCCTTAACGGGTTTTATAATCCGTTTTCTGAAGCGACCCCAATAAAAGCTATGCTATCAATACAACAACAAAGAAACTAATTAACAATAATATAAAGCCAAGTTTTGTTTTATGGGGAGACTCTCATGCAATGAGTTATATTCCAGCAATACACGATTTATCTAATAAATACAGGTTATCTGGATTTGTAACCACACTTAGTGAAACCCCTCCTATAATAGGAAAAGATAGAAGAAAGCACCTTAAAGAATATAATTTCAATAAAAAAGTAATTGCATTTATTAAATCTCATCCAGAAATAAAAACAGTTTTTATTTTGGCATTTTGGGCGGGTTACACTAGTAATAGTATCCTAAGTTTTGATGATATCGATCAAAATTATATTAACTGCAAAACCAACTTGCAGTTAGTAAATTCCAGTCTAACAAAAACAATTGATATTCTGCAAAACATGGATCGAAAGGTAATCTTGATAGAAGACTTCCCATCAATAACATTTGAGCCAGTAAGAGCAACATGGTTATCTTCAAAATATAAAGAATTCTACAAACTTCCGGAAGATAGCTATAATGGCTATTATAAAGACAATAAGAATATTAAGAAGGTATTGTTTGAATTAGCACAAAAGAAAAATCTGACATTGCTTTCTCCTGAGTATAGAATGTTTGATAAAGCAGGGCACATAATAGTGATTGCTAATAATAAACTCCTTTATCGAAATGCCAGTCATTTATCAACGGAGGGGTCACGATTTATTACTCCGGTCTTTGACGAGATCTTCAAAAAAATGGCCAATAGTCAGTGAATTTAAGTAGAAAAAAATGAATTCTTTTGTGTGCAAGTTCAGTTGCGCCATACATAATCACCTGTCGGGTTGATGTGCTCCCATCCTAAAAGTGAGAGTGTTTTTAAGAGTCGCTGATCCACAGGTCGACCTTGTCCTTTCCATGCCTTGATGACTCGATCCAGATAGACCGTGTTCCAGAGCACAATTGCTGCAGTCACACAATTATGTTGTTGCTCAAAACTTCAGTCAAGAATTTCACTACTGTATCAAATAACCAACCACGGTACCTGCACTCCACAGGGGGATTTCGTTCTACCGTCACACCGGAACATACAGCACACCGTTATTTACACTGCGTCAAATCCGGCAAGGTTTGAGAAGTTGTGGCGGTAAAAAAAGGCGTCTTTCCTCTAAACAGGGTTGCTAAAGGTTGTAATAAGTGTTACCTTCCCGTAAAGGGAGATTTAGTTATGTCACAGACAAAAGGCGTCAAGTTAGACGACACCACCCAGCAACGGCTGGCAGCTTTGGCTCGTATCCGCGATAGGTCGCCGCACTGGCTCATGTGCAAAGCAATTGAAACATTCTTAGAGCGCGAAGAAAATTATGAGCGAGAAAAACGCGAGGATATGGAGCGTTGGGAGCGTTATCAATTAACCGGTGAGGCTATACCCCATGCAAAAGCTACGGCATGGCTTGAAAAATTAGCGCAGGGGA
This sequence comes from uncultured Chlorobiaceae bacterium, assembly GCA_903869365.1. Classification (GTDB taxonomy): domain Bacteria; phylum Bacteroidota; class Chlorobiia; order Chlorobiales; family Chlorobiaceae; genus Chlorobium. The sequence goes on along the minus strand of CAIPYV010000042.1, from coordinate 1,082 downwards.
AGGTGACGTCTTGCCCCAAATAAAATGGCTTCCAGAGGCATTAGCCGATGTTGAGCGGCTTCATGCGTTTTTGTACGAAAAAAGCCCCGATGCGGCAGCACGAGCAGCAAAGACCATTCTGGACGGAGCGGGTTTTTTTAAATCAATACCAGACGTTGGACGCCCAATGGATGACGACACTGGTAGACGCGAATGGATCGTATCTTTTGGAGTTGGGGCTTTTGTTCTTCGCTATATGCGGGACGAAAACAATACGGTTGTTATTATTCGTGTCTGGCATAGCAAAGAAAATAGAAGTTAAAGCTTTTAGGTCTGGAGGTACAAGGGGGGATGACTGACATTTTGGATATACGTGATGCAGACGCGTTGCTGTTTCGTTTCCCAAATTTTGTACGGTAAAATGGATTTCCAGTTCTGTGGCCACGCCTATGACACCAGCATCTGGATTGTCCTTACTTATGAATTTGCGCCACTGTCGGGTTATTTCTAATTCCTTTGTGTGGTTATAACCGGTAGAATAGTCGCCAATACCTGCAGGCACAACTTCCAGGACATACACCTTTCCATAATGTGCGTTGTTCCAAACCCAATTAGCTTCTTTGTTTGGGTATAGGCTTTTGTTTGAGATAATTTTAGTTACTGTTACTGAAGCCATAATGTTACCATCCTTTGAAAGATTAATTAAGTTGAATTCTCTGACCGATCTCTGCGGCACTATTTAGTTTTATCTAAAATCATTAGACAGGCTTGCCATTAGCCTAAAAGGCTACTCTGCCTCAAATTCGGTTTCAAAGCTATACGTCAGCTACTGCTGCTGCCATAAAAAAGTCGTGAATCGTATTGTGCTCACCATCTTACGATTACCACAACCAATACAAAGACATGCAATTGGTACTACATAACTCACGATATACAGGGGGACTTATCAGAACGAGGTGATGAGGTGTCAATCAGACGGCCTATTATCCTTATTTCCCGAGCAAATTATGACGAGGGCATGTCTGGCACCTCAATCTTGAGTTCCTTGAGAATATCCCTCTGTGCCTTGGTAAGCTCGGTGTGAATGTGCCCATACTTGCCAG
>CAIPYV010000041.1 GCA_903869365.1 uncultured Chlorobiaceae bacterium | reverse complement strand
GGGTGCCTGAAGGTGCCTTAGTCGAGGCTTGAGCCCAGTGCGGTGAAAGTCGCACGCTGGGTTCTTAGGGGACGGTGGCGCAGTAATGCGCTGCTGTTACCCGACAATGCAGGAACAGTGGCATGTGCACCATCCGGCCTCCGCTGGCAAACCATCAAGTGGGTAAAGCTCAGACGTCAGGTAAGAAAGCTGCAAGCGCGTATTGTGAAGGCAACACAGGACGGCAAATATGGCAAGGTAAAAGCTTTGCAATGGCTGTTGACCCATTCGTTCAGCGGCAAAGCATTAGCCGTGAAACGAGTGACTGAGAACGATGGAAAGAAAACCCCCGGTGTAGACCGTATTATCTGGAATACATCGACAGCAAAGACCAAGGCGATCGTATCGTTGCAAAAGAGGGGCTACAAGCCTCTCCCGCTCCTGAGAGTTCTTATTCCGAAAAAAAAGGACAAGACAAGACCCATTGGTATTCTGGCAATGAAAGACCGTGGCATGCAGGCTCTTTACCTGCTGGCACTGGAACCAGTTGCTGAAACTACTGCCGACCGGAACTCCTATGGGTTCAGGCCGGAACGCTCAACCGCCGATGCAGGGGCGAAATGTTTTATGTGCCTTGCAGGGAAAAATCGGGCGGAATGGGTGCTTGAGGCCGACATTACAGGATGCTTCGACAATATCAGCCACGACTGGATGACCGCCAATATTCCAACGGATAAAACGGTTCTTCAGAAATGGCTTAAAGCAGGATTTGTTTATCAACACAAGCTCTTTCCTACAGAAGCCGGTACGCCTCAGGGCGGGGTTATCAGTCCGGCTCTGGCAAACATGACGCTTGACGGCCTCGAAAAAGCGCTTGCAGAGGCATTTCCGCGAGCGGCTCAACAAGGTCTGAAAATGAACATGGTGCGTTATGCGGACGACTTCATTATCACTGGTAACTCGAAAGAGTGGCTGCAAGATGAAGTCATGCCAGTATTGGTCAACTTTCTGGCAGTACGAGGACTAACTTTGTCACCAGAAAAAACCAAAATAACGCACATCACGGAAGGATTTGATTTCCTCGGCTGGAATATGCGCAAGTACAATGGGAAACTCTTAATAAAACCATCGAAAGCAAACATCAAGGCACATCTTAAAAAAATGCGGGAAATCATCAAAGGAAACAAAGCAATGAAGCAGGAAAGTCTGATACGCCTGCTCAACCCCGTTTTACGAGGATGGGCGAACTATCACTGCCATATAGTTGCAAAGAAAACCTTTGGTTATGTTGATGCTCAAGTCTGGTCAATGCTGTGGAGATGGGCAACAAGAAGACATCCGAATAAGGGTGCCCGATGGGTTAAAGCCAAGTATTTTAAAACCAGAGGCTCCCGAAACTGGGTGTTCGCCGCTGAAGATGAAAAACAGGGGAGAAAAGAAATCAGGCTTCTGTTGGAATCCGATACACCAATCAGACGGCACATCAAAATCAAGGCGGATGCTAACCCCTTTGACCAGAAATGGGAGAAGTATTTTGTAGCACGTCGAGTGAACAAAAGACAAAACTCGTCCAAGGGTCAGAACTAATGGATAGTATCCAAATTATCTCAGTTGTGAAACCGGGTGCCGCAAGGTGCCTTTGAAGAGGCTTGAGCCGGATGAGGGGAAACTCTCATGTCCGGTTCTTAGGGGGGACTGGCGCAGCAATGCGCCACCCTACCCGACCATAGTCAAGGCTTTGTTTGCCATTGTAATACCTCCGATTTTTGTATCGAAGGTGCTGTTTATGATGTTACAAATCCGGCCTGTTGGGGTGGTACACTTTCACCCGGAATCGCTGGTACACTTTACTCCGGTACGGGTGGCACACTTTACTCCGGAATCAGTGGTACACTATTCTCCGGTAGAGGTGGTACACTATACTCCGGTGTGCTCAACCAAGCTGTGCATTTTGTGCTTGTTGCTTTCGTCTATGGCGGTAAACATCCAATCCCTGTCTCCTCGGGTTTTAAAATATTTCGCTTTCACCCATCGGGCAGATTTATGCGGATGTCGTCGTTTGGCCCATTGCCAAAGCGCTGACCAGACCTGAGAATCAATCCAACTAAAGGTTTTCTTTGCGACTATGTGGCGATGATAGTTTGCCCACCCCCGCAGAATGGGATTGAGCTGCTCTATCAAGTTCATCTGCTTAGCCGTTTTGTTTGCCTTGATGATTTCTCGTACCCTGTCAAGGTGCGTTTTAATATTTGCTTTTGATGGCTTCATAAGAAGTTGGCCATGATACTTGCGAATATTCCAACCGAGATCGGGTAACGGCGGCGCATTGCTGCACTACCGTCCCCTAAGAACCGTGCAAGCGGCTTTCGCCGCACACGGCTCAAGCCTCGAATAAGGCGCCTTCAGGCACCCGGTAACTCAACGGTGTCGATTTCCTCATCTGTTTCTTTCTGGCAGTGAAGTACTCTCCCCACACTGGATCGTGTGGGTTGGCCTTCGTTCTGATTTTGACATGTCGCCGGATCGGTATACTGGCTTCCATGAAGAGCTCATGCTCTCCATTTCCGTCCGCCTCTTCCACGATGAACCTCCATTTTCTGCCCCCTCTGGTATGGAAGTATTTGTCCATGATCCATTGGAGGCTTTTATTTGGGTGTCGCCGTTTCGCCCATTTCCATAGCATTGACCAAATCTCGTGGTCGTTACGAGCGAAGACGCCCTTGGCGACAGCATGACGATGGTAGTTCGCCCACCCCCGCAAGACGGGGTTGAGGATACCAATGAGATCCGCCTGCTTGATCGTCTTGTTCGCCTTGATGATTTCCCTCACCTTGGAGAGGTGGGCCTTGATGCTCGCTTTTGACGGCTTGATAAGTAGTTTGCCGCCGTACTTGCGCATGTTCCAGCCAAGGAAATCAACTCCGTCCGTGATGTGCGTTACCTTGGTTTTTTCCTCTGAAAGGGAGAGTCCCCGTTCTGCAAGGAAATCGACAAGTGCTGGCATAACCTTGTGTTCCAGCAGCTCTTTGGAGCTCCCGGTGATAACCAGATCGTCAGCGTAGCGCACCATGTGCATTTTCAGGCGACGGGCTTTTGCTTGCGGAAACGCTTTTGCAAGCGCCTGTTCGAGGCCGTCGAGGCACATGTTTGCCAGTCCTGGACTGATGATTCCGCCTTGCGGCGTGCCGGCAACTGTAGGAAAGAGCTCGTTCTTAAACACGAAGCCTGCTTTCAGCCATTTACGGAGGATCGGGGTATCCATAAGGATGTTGTCGATCAGCCACTCGTGACTGATAGCATCGAAGCATGCGGCAATATCGGCCTCGAGTACCCATTGTGCGGAATCGCGCTTGGCGAGGCAGATAAAACATTGTTCTGCCGCGTCCGCTGTTGACCGCCATGGCCGGAATCCGTAGGAGTTGCCGTCCGCGGTGGTTTCCGCCACAGGTTCCAGTGCAAACCAGTAGAGCGCCTGCATGGCCCTGTCTTTCATTGTCGGGATGCCGAGAGGTCGGATTTTGCCGTTTTTCTTCGGGATGTGGATTCTCCGAAGAGGAAGAGGATTGTAGCCCCTTCGCTTCAGTGACGCTATTGCATTGGTTTTTGCTGTTGGTGTTTTCCAGACGATGTTGTCAACTCCGGGAGTGTGTTTCCCCCGGTTCGTTGTCACCCGTTTGACGGCAAGAACCCTGCCGCTGTGCGAGTGGGTCAGCAGCTATTGCAAGGCTTTTGCCCTGCCGTGACGGCCTTCCTTTGTTACCTTTGCAATACGCGCCTGAAGCCTCCTGACCTGTCGGTTAGCCCGGAACCAATTGATCCCTTGCCAGTTGAGGCCGGAAGGTGCACATACAGTATTTACCGTATCGTCGGGTAACAGCAGCGCATTACTGCGCCACCGTCCCCTAAGAACCCAGCGTGCGACTTTCACCGCACTGGGCTCAAGCCTCGACTAAGGCACCTTCAGGCACCCGGCTATACAACGGAGTCGATCTTTTCATCTGTTTCT
>CAIPYV010000040.1 GCA_903869365.1 uncultured Chlorobiaceae bacterium | reverse complement strand
TTTTCCATCATGGGAAACAGTTGAATACTCTGCAGATAGGTAGCAAACAATGCCAGACCGGCACGATTAGTAAGGCAATCATCAGTTATCCCGATAGAGCTGATGTGATAGTCTTTTTTGCGGCTATTTTTAGTATCTTTCCTCATGGAGCTTCTCTATTTTTCGGTTTCTGTTGCGTTACAAATGGTAATTTCCCGTTACCCATTTTAATATAACACTTTAACCGTGAATATGGAGGCTTTTTTTATGGCAGATCGATCAACTTAGGTATATATAATTATACATAAGGTTAGAGTTGTTGCAGATACACTGACATAACGCACGATCCCGCCCTCCGATTGACTGAATTCTCGCTACACAGCTTTTGAATAGTCGGCTTGCCTTTCTGAAGTACATCTTAACGCCATCGTTATGTCAAGTACGCAGTCTGTTATTCAGTTCGGGTTGAAACTTTTGAAAAAGGGCAGGCTTGAGGCTAATGAATTGGCGTCGTACAGTGAAGCTTTTTCAATACTTGGTATAGATACCACCGCTTCCCTGAAGCTTGCCGCACTTGCTTCGGTTTTTTCCGCTCGTGACGATCAAAAGGCCAAATATTATAAGCCATCCGCGCTTAATCCAGAAGAAATTAACTACCCCTGTAACAGTGCTCCTGTCGGTGATATTCTATGTTTCGGAGAGGCTGAAGGTGTAGATAGCAATGCATTGACAGTGCTTGAAAAGTTTGGGACTTTTGTTTCCGTTGCCTCCATTCCTTCTCCTGACTCTGTTGATTCCGTTGTCCACTCCCAAACCCCGGTATACGACCTTTTCAAAACTGCTGCAGCAATTGATGATTGTCTGAAAACAGGTGAGAGTGAAGAAAAATTTCTTCTTGTAGGCTGTGATTTTTCCGGTATTCAGGATACAGTTTACACCATCACATCTAAAGGTGCACTCAAGACACTTCGAGCTCGCTCATTCATGTTGGAGCTGCTTACTGAGCATATCATCCATGAAATTCTCACAGCCGTCAATGCGGGACGGCATGCCATTATTTATTCTGGAGGTGGAGGGTTTGGTTTGCTGCTACCGAATAAAGAGAAAACTGCCAGTTTAATCAGCGATTTTGCGGAAAGGTTGAATGAGTGGGCGTTTGACGAGTTTTCGGGCCGCTTTTATATTGCATTGGATGTTCTGCCTGCAACTGTGGAAAAGGTAGCCTTACCATTAGAGTTCAAGAAGTTACGACAAGGGTTATCCGACCGGCTTGACCTACAGAAGCGGAAAAAGTTTCACAAGCTGTACAAAAAGCTGTTCACACCAGAGATGCCAGAGCAACTGACCGTAAATACCGAATGCCAAATTACTCGACGGGACGATCTCAAAGACTCAATGATGTTCGACCTTGAAACTGGCAATTGCATGAAGGGCGTCGAAATTAACAAGAGGGAAGATAGCCAGTATGTCTGGGTTTCAGAGAATTGTTACCGGCAATTTAATTGTGGCGATGACTTGATCGATGCGAAATGTATTGTTAGAAATGCCCAACAACCTCAGAAAAAAGGATACTTCAAATTTCCTGATGTCCACTGGAGGTATGAGGGGAGAGACGACAATACCAAATATGCTTACTATTCCCTTATTAAATCAGATGTTTCAGAGTGCAATATTTGGCACATCAACGATTGGTCTGGACCGCGTACTTTGCTGTATGCGAACTACGTTCGCAAGTGTGGTGATCTCTCACTCTATGCACAAAATAAGGAGCTTGCTCTTGTTAATGAAGAAAATATCGAACAAAAAGAACGATCACACATTGCGAAGAACACCGCTTCGTTTACAGGTCTTGCATCAAGTGCATGCGGTGCTGATCTTATCGGAGCGCTCCGTATGGACGTTGATGGTATGGGAGACGCCTTTTGCATGATCGACAATCCTGTCGAGCTTTCCGCAAAATCACGGCTACTCAATCTCTTTTTCAAGGTCTATCTCAACGAAATTTGTCAGGCAAGCTTATGCTCAGGAGTTTTGGTGACCGATATCGTAGTCAAAGAGTACAATAATGAAAATGCTCATGGCAAGCCTGGGCGTAATGTTTCAGTGATTTATGCGGGTGGCGACGATCTGTTCATTGTGGGAGCATGGGACGAGACAACCGAACTTTCTTTCGACATCCAACGAACATTCGAACTCTTTACGCAGGAAGGCCTAACCATCACCGGAGGCTTGACACTTCACCAGCCAAAATTCCCACTCTACCAGATGGCTAGAAAATCAGCAGAGGCGGAAGCCTTTGCCAAGCGCGATATAGAAAAAATCGAAACGGTTGCAGGAAAAAATCGGATAGCACTCTTTTTTGACGATTCAAAACTCCAATGGCGTCATGCGTTGAGTCTTGATGGTAGACATGATCGCTATATGCTCTCAATGAAGTGGTCGCTCAGTTCAGCTTTCCTTATTCCGCTGATGAAAATCTTCATGCAATGCGGCAAACGGAATCCGATCACAGAAAATAGTCGTGACTTTGTTGAAATCAACGCATTCAGTTACGGTACAATTGAAAAATGGTTTTCTGTGCTCGATAAATACCATGAACGTCATTTGCTGTATCTCCCGACAATGGCAAGGGTGCTGAAGGGTATTGAACATGAGTTTGGAGCTGATCGGGAGCTTTTCGATCAGCTTGTCGGATTTTTATACACAAAGGAGGAAAACTGGATTCCTCATTTCCATATTGCTCTCAACTGGCTTACATACTTGAGGAGGATCGCGTAATGGCAGATTTTATAAGCATGTTCAATCCACTACCTAAGAAGCATGATATTGAAAATGGGCTTCGTGGCATACCGAGTTTTACTGATGCGCCATTGGCCACGATAGAGCGTTTTCCTGCATTTGCAGCTGCTATAGCACAATATATTGGTAACACCGTAACGCCAACCCAGTTGCGACGTTTTTACACTTATGTCAAGAGCATAGAAATGGTGAATCGGCATTCCGCCCCTCATGAGTTCAAAGACAGATATAAGCTTGGTTTCATTCTTCCTAAAATTGCCGGTAGCTCGGAGGGGGATAAGCTTAAACCTCTCTATGATATTATTAATGAATGTTTGCCTAAAATTACCACAGTAAGTGATCTGCGGATTTTTGTTGAATTTTTTGAGGCGATACTCGACTACCATGCCTCCATATCGAAAAATAACAGCCAATCATAAGTGGGGAGATCAATATGACGAAACAGATACGGTTATTGGGGCATGTCACAATTGCTGGGGAGATTGAGGCTTTGAGCGGATTGCATATTGGCGGTACGGCAGATTCTATCGACAAGGGAGGTATTGATCATCCAGTCATAAAAAATCCGGTAACGAATGAACCCTACATTCCCGGAAGTTCTTTGCGCGGTCGGATGCGATGTCTGCTCGAAAAGAAAAACGGAAAACCTTTGAGTAAAATGGCTACGGGGATTTGGATGGAGATTTATCCCAAGAAAAATCGTTCCAATGACAACAATCAGCAAGATGATTCATATGACAGAGCAAAAGGGTCAGAAGTATGCCGTATGTTCGGAAATGCGCAATCCGACCCTGGCCTACCTTCTATACTGATTGTCCGAGATGCTCACTATACCGCAACAACAAGAAGAGATGGTGAGTTTATGCAAGGAGGGTTGCCTGTTACGGAAGCAAAAATGGAGATTGCTGTGGACCGAATTACCGCGCAGGCATTGCCAAGGACGATAGAGCGTGTTCCCGCGAGTGCGCGTTTCGATTTTGCGATCACATACAAGGTACAGACCGACGATACAGCTCAGTTTGATTTGATTGCAGGCAATGATGCTTTGAAGCAAGATTTAAAAAATATTTTGTGGGCGCTTGAAGAAATTGAAACACACGATGGTCTTGGAGGGAATACATCCCGAGGGCATGGGCAGGTGAAATTCCATTTAAGAAACTTGACTGTTAAGAGCTTTGTCAGGGAGGCATCAAAAGGATGCCCGATAAGGCAGGGAAACAACGACAAAGAAAAAGATTATTCTTTTGAGGCTTTCCAAGTTGCAGTGGATGCTCTTGAATTTTCTGCTTAAGTGTCAAATTCTATCATATGACAGAAGAAAAAACATATATCGTCCACCTGTATTTCAAGAAATCTCTTCACATCGGTGCTTCGAGATCAGGAGTGGGGATAGAGGCGACGCAGGAGTTCATTCACTCAGATACTTTGTGGGCGGCAATAGCAAATTACTGGAGCATCCTCGGACAGGCTGGCGGGGTGAGCTTTAGCGAGTTCATTAATGGTTTTCGCATGAAAACGGCTCAGGGGAATGATTCGGTGATAAATCCTCTTTTCAGGATGACCTCGGCATTTCCCTTTACTCCTGAGGGGCATAGTCGAATTTATTGGTTGCCAAAGCCAAGCTCAGTTCCGTACAGTTTGTCAAGTTGTAACGCGGGTCAAGCTGAACAAAAAAAGAAGTACGGCAAAAGTTTTAAAGAAAAACGGTTTATCACGAAAGAGACATTCCAGCACTGGCTTCTTTTTAACTCCGAGTTAGGATCGGTGATTGATTGTGAGGAAATGGCAGGAATAAGCCATGGTTCATTGCGTGCTCAAGCGACAATAGACAGGTTGACTAATAAGGCTTCGCTCTACCATTCGGGTATTACTTACTTAGAACATCAAACACAGAGCATTGGTCTTTACTGGTTACTAAGAACGGGAGATAAAAGAGTGGAGCTTGGATTGAGAGAGGTTTTCAATGTTATACGAGACATCGGTGGAATAGGAGGCAATATCAGTTCTGGTTGTGGAGAGCTATATCATTATGAGATTGCAGATGTTGATGAGAGTTGGGATTTTATCAATAATACCCCCGATGCCAATGCATTCTGCCTTCTTTCACTTTGCTATCCACGTGATGAAGAACAGTCAAGCATAGAGCCAATTGCTTTTGAGCATGTTATTCGGAAAGGTTGGACCGGCTCGCTCGCAACAGGACTTCAGAAAAAGAGAAAAACCATTTCAATGCTTGCTGAGGGGAGTGTTCTGTCTAATGCTTTGGGAGGGGGAATTGCTGACGTGACACCAGATCCGGTCAAAACTCCCGAATGGCGAGGAGTTCACGATGTCTTTCGCAATGGCTATGCGTTTCTTGTGCCCATCAAAGTGAATTCTGAAGATTAATAACGATATGATCAGTAGCATAGTTGAGCTGGAAGTCCTTTCACCGCTTTTTATCAAAGGGAAAGATTTAGAATACGGCGAGGGGTTTATTTCCGTCAATAACAAAGTATATCTCATCAATAACGATAATCTTTGCAAGTTTATCGGCGAAAAGACCTACGATACGAATGGTATAAGAAGAGATTCAACGCCCGACTACATTCAGTTGTATGATTACTTTATAACCAGACCTGAAAATCTGAATGAAAATGATATGCTGGTACATTATAGAGCATTTGAAGCATCTATAGGTCGTACAGATGCAAATCTGTTTCAAAAAGTCCCGTACGAATACAAGAAAAAGTCAATTGCTTTTTTCTTAAGTGAAACAAATCTGATTTCCGGAAATGAAAAAGATCGGGAACGCATCATCTTAGAGGAAAAGCTTGCGAAAGGAGTGACGAGCTTACCGCAAAGTGACAATAAGAAGTTTGTTCAGAATGGTAGAGATGTTTGTTTTATACCAGGTAGTACCATTAAAGGCGCTATTCGCAACGCTCTGTTATGGCAGATCATGAATGATGTATCGCATAAAACAAGATTTACTGCTTATGTGCGAAATAATCTTGCACGAACAGATGGGATGAGTAACAGTCAGAAAAAAAAATATGCAGAGGATTTCTCAAATCATAAAGTCGGAAGAATGACGCTCCAGTCGATTAGCTTTACTGAACACTTCCCTAAACTTTTTATCGACGGGCAAGTTCTTTGTGACATCTATTGCAAACATTGGGAAGCAGCCAACGAAGTGTTGAGGGATTTTCTTCGGGTGCTAAAGGTCAGTGATGCTAATTTTAATGATAAGCCTCTTTTCAAAGTTAAAACTGTCGGAACATTTTGCCGTAATGGTGAAATTCCAGCTATTTCGTTAATTCTGAAAAATAAAAATGGTCATTTTTTCACTACTGATTTGCAGACTATTGTTGAGGAAACCAAAGCACGATTTAAAATTACGATTGATGATAAGCTGTCTGCGGAATTTTTTCCTTTAGGGCTTCCGGGATATTTGAGATCGGTCGATGAGCTCTTGAAGATTGTCAACGACTTTTTCGCTGCTGTTGCTGGCGAAGAGAAAATATTCTATGAAGCAGTGGCAACACCCAATCAAGTTCAAAAGGTTCGGATTTTTTACGAAACCTTGTTTCCGCCTGCCAATGGGACATTCAGGTTCAGGATGGGCTGGGGTGGTGGTATGATGAACAAGACGCAGTTTCTGCATGTTGACGAAACTAAACCATCACCAGACAAACCTTCACCGAGGGCTGAAGTCAGGAATCTCATTATGGATCGGCAAGATCAAGTAGCCCCAAAATCGAGATGTCTGCTGATTGATGAAAATCACCAACCACTTAAACCTCTTGGCTGGTGCACGTTAAGGTTGCTAACAGGAACAGAGGCTTCATATTTTGGTATAGATGCATATATGCAAAAAGCTGGAGGAGTTCCTACCATTGCACAACCAAAAGGGTCAGTCAAAGCGCTTATTATCGATGATGTACAACCTGTGATGGTAAGAGTCCTTGAAGGCAATTTTAAGGACAAGGAAATTAAAATGCCTAAGATCAATTTGAAAAATCTTGGCTTAGCGACCGGTTCCGAGGTATTCATAAAGTTAATTGTTCAGAAACAGCAGGTTGTCAGTATCGAATACAAAGGGAAGTCATGAGTCATTCCTATATCGATCAAAGAGCTATCGTTCTTGCACAAGGAGATCCCAAAAAGAAAAAAGAATGGACGTCACTTCTTGATCGAATGGTCGAAAATGCGGGTATACTCGATAGAAAAAAGCCGGATCTTTTTCCTCGAAAGTTGGCTTACTTTGATCTTGATTATAAGTTGTCTGAGTTTACAAGCCTCAATCTCGGTTTTAATCTCTTTAAAGATTCTCTGTTTGCATTCAGAGAACTCCGTGCCATTCAGTATCCTGTGAACAGCACGAAATCTTACGATCATTTGATAAGTATGGTTGGTTTGTCACTCGAGCCTGTAATGCACACAATTTTGACGCTTTGTCCGAAGTCTATTACTCTGTGTATGACCGAACAAAGCAAAGAAATAGGTAGTGCTATCCCTACAATCAAATTTATCAAATATGCGATCAAAACATTCCGATCAGAACCCAGCTATAACCCTGATATTGATGAGTTAATCGTCGATCATAGCGATACGGCTAAGATATTTGCGGCTATAAATGTTAAAATGAACAAATGGTTGCAAGAATCGAAAATTGTAGCTCTTGATATTACCGGGGGTAAAAAATCAATGGATGTTACAGCATTTCTCGCTGCAACAATGTATCGGGGTATTGACATATACTACGTTGATTTCGATGGTTACAAACTCGGAAATCCCATTTATGGTACCGAATTTCTGAGCAAGCTTATTAATCCCTACAACTTTTTCAGCATACGGGAAAAGCAGCTTATTCGCGAGCTTTGGGAACGTAAGAATTATGCGGAAGTTGAACGACAACTCAAGGCATTATTAGCTGAAGACAAGTTCAGTCAAACCATAGCTGATGATTATGGTCTTCATGCAGAACGTGATAGCCTTGACAATATTCTGAAAGCGGCGTCTTGCTACGACTCATGGCGAAAGTTCGATTATTGTGCTGCAGTTAAACATCGTTTTGATGGTCATAAAGTATTTCATGGTAGCGCACTTGAAGATTTGGTGAAATGCTCTAAGGGATATGGAAAAGAATCGATATCTGAGTCTTCAGATGCTAAATCAGCTTTGAAACTGGCTATCGACAGGTATGTACGAGGGACTGATGCTGTAAGTTGTCAAGAGTGGAATCGTGCGGCGCTTTGTTATACTCAGGCGGTAGAAGCATTGATCCGATACGCGATTAGAAATGCTCTTAACACTTTGAATGTAAAGGATCAAGCGTTTCCTGATTTATTGGCAACGAAACCATATAATTATTCGACCAACGCTTTATTGCTGATACTGTTCAAAAACATAAATACAAAAAAACCAAATAAACCTGTGTTCGACACAGAAGAAGGTGAATATTATTTTTCTGACAGCATTCTTTGTAGTGACATAGATGAAAAGGTTTTAAAAAAGAGAAATGATTTGTCTCATTTCGAATGTATTGTATCCGATCCTTGTGAAGATGAAGATGTTGGGAAGACGATTGTGCCGGATTACTTCTCAGTCATGAGTGATATGGAGGAGACAGTAAAAAGATTTTTTCAGTTATTTGTTACAAGGCATGATATAAGTCCCTGTGATATTGAACATTTTATTGAACTCGTAACCTATTGCACACTTGATGAACATCTTGGCTTACGGCATTCATCCATCCTTTCGTGATTAATGCTTAGTCATGCTTGCAAAGTCATAACAGTTATTCCCCATGCGCATCACCCTCGAACTAAGTCACCGCAAGCGTACCGTTACGCTGCCGATAAACAACAGCCACCTCATCTCCTCTCTGATCTACAACATCGTCGATAAAAGCTCAAGCGAGTATGCAGAAAAGCTTCATGAGCAGGGTTACAGGTTGCAGAACAAGGCGTTTAAGCTGTTTACTTTTTCGTTGCTCTATCCGGGGAATCAGCATAAGTGGGTGATGCATGAGAATGGGACAATGAGTACTGCTGAGCCTTTGTTGCAGGTGACGGTTTCTTCTTTGAAGGAGGAGTTTATTGAGCATCTGGTGATTGGTCTGTTGAAGGAGCCTGTTGTCTGGATCGGGAAGGAGCGGTTCAGGGTTGAGACCGTGCGTAAGCTTGATCAGCCTGAGCTGAGTGATGATATGCGGTTTGTAATGCTTTCGCCGCTTGTCTGCACGACGAAGCGGGAGGAGGGGCAGTATTCGCAGTATCTTTTTCCGGGTGATGAGGAGTTTGAACGGGTGCTTTTTGAGAACCTTTGCCGGAAGTATCAGGTGCTCTATAGACGTGAGTTTTCGGGCGATTGTGGTGAGTTCAGTTTTGGGATTGATCAGGGTTATGTGGGGCGGATGAAAGGGAAGGTTCACAAGTTGATTGCGTTGAAGGAGGGGAAAGCGGATGAAACCATGGTGAAGGGAACACTTGCTCCCTTCAGGTTGAAAGCTCCAAAGGATCTGATTGAGGTTGGTTATGAGTGCGGGTTCGGGGAAAAGAACTCCCAGGGGTTCGGTATGGTGAAGGTTGATAATACACTGCTGAGTGAATAATTCCGTTTGCAGTGGAGTTTTTTCTGTTTTTAAACAAGGGACGTTGTAAAGTAGCTTAAGTTGCTTCACAACCAACCATCTCAACCCCCCAACCCCCATCAAGGTTTTAGCCCCCCAAAATCTACCTCACCACTCCCGTTTTTAACTCAGCACTATCTTTCCCCACCGCCTGGAGACTGGGCTGTGTTGATAACTGCCAATTATATATTTTTGAAAAAGCTTATAAATGAGTAAATAAGGCGTATTGTATTGGTGGTAAGTGGCGTTCACTCCTGCAATCCTTAACGATGGCATAAAATACTGGAAGCATCGTACATACATGGAGCCCCCTAATGATCATTACGACAGCCCGTGGAAAGAAGCAATTGAGCACTATTTCCTGGAGTTTTTGATCTTTTATTTCCCTGATGCTTACCGCCGTGTCGACTGGTCTAAGGAACATATATTTCTCGATCAGGAGTTGCGGGCCGTGGTGCAGGATGCCGAGTTAGGCACCCGTTTTGTCGACAAGTTAGTTCGCGTCACAGAACGGAGTGGAGAGGAACGTTGGATATACATCCATGTGGAAGTACAAGGCACCCGACAGTCTGAATTTGCCCAGCGGATGTTTGTCTACAACTACCGGATTTTCGACCGATACAAAAAACCCGTAGCAAGTCTGGCAGTGCTGGCCGATGAACACAAACAGTGGAAACCCTCCTCCTACGGCTATTCCGTGCTCGGGTGCAAACATATTCTGGAGTTCCCCGTAGCAAAACTGACCGATTACGACGAAAAAATTGATGAACTTCTTGCTTCGGATAACGCATTTGCTTTAATTACTGCAGCACATATCCTGACCAGACAAACCCGAAAAGAGAATCAGGAGCGCTATGAAGCCAAACTCAGTCTGGTAAGAATACTTTATCAACGACGCTGGGATAAACAACGAGTCATCGACTTGTTTAAGGTCATAGATTGGTTAATGACATTGCCGGTATGGTTAGAAACCAGGATCTGGCAAGAAATTGAAACCATTGAGGAGCACAAAAACATGCAATACATTACCAGCGTTGA
>CAIPYV010000039.1 GCA_903869365.1 uncultured Chlorobiaceae bacterium | reverse complement strand
TGCTGCAATGCAACGTGCAGGGAGAGCTGCTGAGGACTTGGCTATTCGAACCAATACAGCGATTATTACCATGATTGATGGGCACGTTGTCAGGCTTACTGCTGAAGAAATCATCAAGCGCCGTGAAGCTGCGAGTAACACCATCGAATCAAGGGAAGAGCGAACTAATTGTGCAGCTAAAGAGATAGGCGAGGCACTTGAATAGTGCTGGTGGCAAGGAACTTATGTTGCAATCAAATGTCATAAGAATATATGGGAAATACAGAAATATGAATGATCAACCAAATAATCCATTACATGGATTAACTCTTGAAAAAATACTATGTGATCTTGTAGACCACTATGGCTGGGATAAACTATATAAAATGATAGAACTTCGTTGTTTTTATAATGATCCAAGTATTAAGTCTAGCTTGAAATTCTTGCGAAAAACAAATTGGGCCAGGGTGAAAATTGAAGAACTATATATAGACTTTATTGATCAAGAAAAGAAAGAAATGTAAGGGTTTAATAGTGCGACGATATGGAAAATACGGCAAATCCAGATTCAAATCGTAAGGCGGCCGTTGGTGATTGGCAGAAAATAGGGCTCGTGGATGTGTCCGTCAGCAATCAAGTTGAGAACATTGCAATCACACTTGCACAGATCGGCATCAAGCCAATGGATGCGCTTCATGTTGCATGTGCAATCGAGGCGAAAGCTGAATACTTTTTGACAACAGATAAAGCGTTACTTCGTAAAATGGCGAATCACGATACCAATTTATTTAAAGGCGGGTCTAATAAAGAGCGAAATAAGCCATATCAAAATTAACTGAGTTTTGCCTATGCTGCCGAGACCGAACCATTACGTAATATGAGCACCTCAGATTGTATCAATCCATCAAGCTGCTGGTCAAATAAATATTTGGCTTGTGCAGTTACTCGCTGAAATCCTAGTACTCTGGCTGCATTTAATACCGCATCATCGAGAGAAAGTGAGAACCCTCTTTTAACCTGTTGAAGAATAGCCTGGCTAATTTCTTCAGGAGCAACAAACTCAAATTTCCTTGAAGAAACATCAAGTAATGATCGATCCCGGACTTTTGGCTCGTTCATTTCAGGATGCCAGCAAAATTCACCTTTTTTTACTATTACATTTCTTTGAACGCCATATAAAACTGACATGAGAACCGCTCCCTGTATCCTTACTCCTGCGCGCTTAAGGTCTGCACCTTCTGTAATAGAGCGGGTAATTTCTGTTATATGAACCGGTGACTCAATTGCAATAACTTCGCAAACATAGGGCAGTAACTCTGCCGGAGTACATTCATGGAGGTCTTTCGATAAATATATTTTTGGTTCTGCTTGCAGGTATGGAATGGCAGCCTGCGATATAACTTCTTCCCGCACTGTTATTACTTCACGGGGTATACTCAAAGTCTTTTCCTCATGGGTGACTTTCGGGAGGCTAATCCCTATATCGTTTTTATAATTGTACTCCGCCTTTTCTATAGCGTTTAAGGCGCGGGCTAACTCATCACCTGGATTGCGATACCAATCAGTACTCCATATTCTGTGCAGCTGCCAGCCAAGACCTTGTAAAACTTCCTGACGTAAGCGATCACGATCTCTGGCAGAACGTGAACTATGGTAGGTGGCACCATCGCACTCTATTCCAAGTATATATTGACCGGGCTTGTCTTTTGCTTTTATAACTATATCGATGAAGAAGCCAGCTGATCCAACTTGAGGCTCAATAGATATACCGTTTTGCGTTAATGCCTTGATAACTTCTTCTTCAAATGGAGAATCGGGCTCTTTGCCTGTTGTGTATGGCTGAGGAAGAATGCCGGATTGAGCAAAGGATAGAAAATTCTTTAATGCTACGCTTCCGCGGGCGTTAGTTCTGGCAAGGTCAATATCATTCGAAGTGAAGTTAGCGAATACGTCCATTGCAAGACGTGCTCGAGAGATAAGGACGTTCAGTCGACGCTCTCCACCATCTCGATTCAGGGGACCAAAACTCATCGTCATGTACCCTTCTGCTGTTTTACCATATCCTATGCTTATCAAGATGACATCTCGCTCGTCACCCTGAACGTTTTCAAGATTTTTGACGAAGAAAGGTTCACGTTGATGTTCATTGAAGAAGGACTCACAACTTGAATCGTATCTGCGAAGGATTTCAAGCTGATTTTCAACGGCGTCACGCTGAGCTGTACTGAAAGCTACAACACCAAGAGATAGATCAGGGTATGACTTGGCATGTACAAGGACTGCCTTTGCGACTACCTTTGCCTCTTCCGGATTAGAGCGCGTCTTGCCCCTGTCATAGGCTGTGTCTGGAATGTGATGAAATTTGAGCCCACGAGCTGTCGCATTTGTGCCCGGACTTGGGAATACAACAAGACGATTATCATAAAATTCGTTATTGGAAACTGCAATCAGTGAATCATGACGACTACGATAATGCCAACGCAGCATTCGTTCAGGCGCACCCTTACCAAGGAATAAGCTTAGAATGCTTTCTGTGTCGCCGATGTTTTCAAAATCTTCCTCTTCATCACTCTCAATAAGACTATCAAAGAAGCTGGTAGGGGGCAGCTGTTTACTGTCGCCTACGACCACAGCCTGATTTCCACGCATGATGGCCCCAAATGCATCTACCGGCTTTACCTGGCTCGCTTCATCAAAAACAACGAGATCAAAATGAACTGACCCTGGTGGAACGTAGGTAGCTATCGACATTGGGCTCATCATAAAAACCGGCTTAATTGCCTGAATGGCCCGTCCAGCTTTGTTCATCAAGACCCTGATAGGCATGTGCCTTCTTTTTTTATTGATCTCGCTACTGATGATCTGCAGCTCACCACCTCCATCAAGCGTTGGAAGAGATTTCCAATGGAGGTTAGCTAAGCGTGCCTGGTTGTGGCGGAAAAGAAGATGATCCAGGCGGATAAACTCATCCTGCACATGTGCGTGTTGTATACGATCAAACGATTTAATGCAGGGATTTTCAAGATAGGCCTTCTCAACCAGACCATTATACCAGCTATAATTGAACATTTTGACTAAGGAACCTTCACCAAAATTCCATGTTCTTGCGGCTGAGACTACAAAATCAAGTCCATTCTTCGTCATTTCACCAGCAAGTTGATTGAAGCGGATGAGCTGGAAGAGGCGATCAATATTATTCAGTAAACGGGTAAGTGATGCCGCTTGTTCTTTAAGTGACAGATTCCAGTGAATCCTTAAGGTATCGTGTAGCTTGAACTGCAGGAGTGTTTCAACAATTGAGATGCTTTGCTCATGCTTATGAATGTTTGACTCAACTGCTGCTACTTTATCTTTGAGTTCGTCAACTTTCGGCGAGCCGGAAAGAAAATTAACAATACCATCAGGAACAACTCCATTGCCCATATCCCGGTATAGTACAACAACCCACTCAGTAAGTTTTTCAAGTACCTCCCAGTCTGATTCTGTTTTTTTCCATTGTGCACCGAATAGGGTTGACCCAAATTCAGATTGTTCGGCAAATAATTTCTGATTCTTCTGGCTGTCAAGTATAGCATCAACGAGCTGGATAGTTTCGCCGACATCTTTTGAAAGAGTTTTGCGGCAATTGAAGTGGACCCCAGCCGGTAGACAAAAAGTGGCTGAGTTTAAGTTGGTAGCCTGACCTATTCATGCAGCGGAAAGGCGCTGCCCCTCTTTTACCGTTAACTCTTCTGTCTGCTTGTTCTTCTTTTTCT
>CAIPYV010000038.1 GCA_903869365.1 uncultured Chlorobiaceae bacterium | reverse complement strand
GATTTTGTCGATCAGACCGAATTCACCGATGCCGGAGATAGCTTTATATGGCATATTTTTAAGTAAATTAAATTTCTCTTTGAATTATTCTCTGTAGTGCTTTTTTGTCAGTTACGCTGCAGGGTTTTCACTATTTCAATAACTATCTGGTAATATCTCCTTTTTATGGGTTTTTTTGACAAGTTCAAAATATCAAGGCTTAAGGAAGGGCTCGAAAAAACCCGGGATACTCTTCGGGACAAGCTTTCTATCATTACAAAGGGAAAAACAGAGATAGACGACGAGTTTCTTGAAGAACTTGAAACGATTCTTGTTGCTGCTGATGTCGGTGTTGAAACCACACTCGGTATTGTCGATGCCATCACAGAGCGGGCAAAAAAGGAGACCTATCGATCGGAAGAGGAGCTGAACAGGATGCTGATGGAGGAGATTCAGCAGATGCTTCGCGAAACAGGAGAGGATCATCCGCTTGATTTTGAGGCAGTGCTTCCTGCAAAACCCTATGTTATTTTAATTGTTGGTGTGAATGGAGCCGGCAAGACCACCAGTGTTGCCAAGCTGGCACATAACTATGAAAAAGCAGGCAAAAAAGTTATTATTGCCGCGGCCGATACCTTCAGGGCCGCTGCCTATGAACAGCTTAAAATATGGGCTGACAGGGCTGGTGTTCCGCTTATTGGTCAGGGTCAGGGTGCTGATCCGGCATCAGTGGTCTACGATGCTGTCAGTGCTGCGGTTTCCAGAAATGCCGATGTGGTGCTGGTGGATACTGCCGGCCGTTTGCATAACAAAAGTCACCTGATGGAAGAGCTTGCCAAGATCATGCGGGTAGCTACGAAAAAGATTCCTGAAGCTCCCCATGAAGTGTTGCTGGTCCTTGACGGTACAACCGGTCAGAATGCGGTGCTGCAGGCAAGGGAATTTACACGGTTTGTTAAAGTGACCGGGCTTGTCGTCACCAAACTGGATGGAACCGCCAAAGGAGGTATTGTGCTTTCCATTTCACGCGAGCTTAATCTGCCGGTCAAATATATCGGCGTTGGTGAAAAAATAGATGATCTTCAACTTTTTGATCGGGCTGAGTTTGTTGAAGCCCTTCTGGGTCGATAGCTTTATTGCATTGCAGGCGAGTGGCACAAGAGCGGAATGTATTGGCTGAGCTGCTCAAGAGTCTTTTGCCAATCAGTGACATGGAGAAGATGAGTGCTGTTGCGTGTATCCTGAGCGCCAAGGCGGGGTGCCAGCGGAGAGGTTTCATGGAGAGAAGCGAGAAACTCCGACAACTTGTGTTCTATTTTTTCAGGATTTTGTATGATCACGATGTGGGCTATTTCGGTTTCAAGATGCTCAAGAAGATAATCGATATGCCAGTGGAGTTTTTTTGCCGTCGGTTCAACGGTGCAGTTTAGGGAAGCGTCATTTTCGGAAAAAAATTGTATTAACGAAGCTTGGATTTCATGGGGTTGCACTCCCTTGGAACGTGAAGCGTGGCGGATAAGTCTCCTGGCAAGAGGATTACCCCTACTGCCGAGTGCAGAGCCGATATAGAGGTAATCTCCAACAGGAAGTGTAAACAGTCGGGAGTGTTGAAACCTGCCGAATGCAAGTTGAAAGGAACTGGAAATCCGGATGAAGAGGATATAGGAGCCCATAGGGTATTTAGAGCCAAAAATGGTAAACTGTGAGCAAGTCATTGTTTTTTGTTGTTTTTGATGCAATATTAGCCATCCGGAGAGGAATAGAGACAATGTTCCTGTTGATTGAAAGATATGTGTTTCAGGATGTTTTCGATCGGTAAAGGTACAAAGGGTGTTTTTCGATGAAGAAGTCGGAACAACTTCAAGATCTCAGACGCAGGGAGATGGTTGAAATGTTGCAACGGTACGGTGTTGCCAACAGGCGTGTCCTTGATGCTTTTCTTGAGGTTCCACGCCATCTTTTTTTGGACGGAGAAGCCAGAGAGGTGGCATACCATGACGCAGCTTATCCGATAGGGTTCGGACAGACCATTTCCCAGCCCTACACGGCAGCCTTTATGACGGTCTTGCTTGTTGAACGCTGCGCATCAGGAAAGGTGCTCGAAATTGGTACAGGATCGGGTTATCAGGCTGCAATTCTTGATTACCTCGGTTATTCGGTTTTTACGGTGGAACGAATTGCAGAGCTTTATGAAAGGGCAGAGAACCTCTTTTCGAGGCTCGGTCTGGATATCACCTGTTGCCTGGGAGACGGGACACTTGGCTGGAAAAGTGAATCTCCTTTTGATGGGATTATGATTACTGCCGGCGCTCCTCGGGAACCGCAGACCTTGTTGGATCAGCTTGCCCAAAACGGGTGTATGGTTCTTCCAATAGGTGATTTCTGTTCCCAGCAGATGACGGTTATCCGCAGATCGGGTGATGAGTTCAAAAAAGAGGTATTTCAGCAGTTTTCTTTTGTGCCGCTGGTCGGCAAGGAAGGGTGGAACGACGACACTGTTTATTAACAACATCTTAACGAAGGGATAATCTATGGCTGTAATGTCCAGCTTGCGGGATAAGACTCATATTATATTGTACACCCTTTTGGCGGCATTTCTTGCGCTGATTGTTTTTGAATGGGGTATGAATTTTTCCGGATTTACCGGCAAGGCCAATCAGGCGGGAAAAATCAATGGAAAGTCTATTCCATTCAGTCAATATGATGAGGTATACAAGGAGTATACCGAGAATTACCGGAGAAATAATCCTGGTGCTGAAGTAACGTCGGAAACCGAACTTGGACTTCAGGAACAGGCATGGAATACTGTTGTTGACCAGACCTTGCTTGAGGAGCAGTTTGTAAAATTCGGTATTGGACTTCAAGACCAGGAAGTTGTCGAAGCACTTGACAGCCCTACTCCACCTCTGGTGATACGACAGAATTTCAGCGATCCTGCTACAGGAGTTATTGATCGAAAAAAATTGGAGAGTGCCCGTCGTGATCCGCACAATAAAGAGTTGTGGCTTCAGATTGAACAAATTGTCCGCAGGGAGCTTAAGATAAACAAGCTGATCAGAGCTCTTCAAACCCTCGATCATGTGACTGACAGGGAGATAAGCGATATCGTCAGCAGACAGTTTTCGCGTTTTTCAGCCTCGTTTATTCCGGTTCCCTACAGTTTTGCCGGAGCCGACAGCAATTTCCCTGTAAAGGAAGAGGAAACGAAAAAATATTTTGATGATCATAAAGAGCTTTTCAAACAAGTTCCTTCAAGAAAAGCTGATTTTGTTTTTTTTCCTCTGGCTCCTTCATCAAAAGACAGTCTTGGAGTTCGCAAAGAACTTGAAACCATCCGGACCGAGTTTTCCGGGCCTGTTAACGATGCCGATTATGTGAAGGTACAGAGTGACCGTCCGACAGGAATCAATGTTACGTATAGCCGGGCTGATTTTTCTCCTTCTGCAGGGGAGGCTGTTTTCAGTTCTGCAAATCTCAAACAGGGAACGATTGTTGGACCGATAGCTGATCGGGGTGAATACCGTTTGATAAAGATCAAGCAGGTCACCACATCGGCCCAGCCAATTGCCAGAGCTTCGCATATTCTTCTTCGATTCAATCCTGCAAGCAGGGAAGATGTTCAGAAGGTACGCGAACTCGCTATGCTTATTTTTAAACAGCTTCAGGCAGGTGTTCCTTTTGAAGCTCTTGCCAAAAAATATTCAGCCGATACTGCCAGTGCCGTTAATGGTGGTGATGTAGGATGGTTCAGCAAAGATCGTATGGTCCGTGAATTTTCAGCGGCTGTTTTCAATGCTCGTCCCGGTTCTATTGTCGGTCCGGTGCAGACACAGTTCGGTCTTCATATTATCAAGGTTACTGGTTTTGATCAGACCGCTGTTGTCTGTTCGGAAATAGTAAGAAAGATCAAACCTTCAACGGAAACGGTTGACAGTGGTCGTCGTCTTGCTATGGTTTTTCAGCAGAGTGCCAAAGAGAAGGGATTCGACAAAAGTGCTGCCAGTGCGAGGTTGGCGATCAACAAGAGTGCGGAGTTCGGTAAACGTATGCCTGTTGCACCGATTGGTTATAGTGAAAAAGTTACAGCATTTGCATTCAAGGCCCAGGAAGGCGACATTTCTGAGGTTCTTGAGACTGAAAAAGGTTTTTTTGTTTTGCGTTTGACTGGTAAGAATGATACTGGATACCGCCTGCTTGACAAGGAGCTGAAATCGAGGATTAATGCTGAGCTTGTACGGGAAAAGAAAGGTGCAGCGCTGGAGAAGAAACTTGCTCTTATGGCAAAAGGGCCGGGTCTTACTCTTGACAAGATTGCTGCACAGTATCCCGGTCTGCATGTTGTCACTGCTGACGAGATTCGCTGGAGCGATGGATTGATTCCCGGATATGCGCTTGACAGACCTCTTGTTGAGGCGATGTCTGGTCTTGAACCAGGGAAATTATCTGCCCCAGTGAAAACAACCGATGGATATGCCCTTGTGGTGGTCAGCAAAAAAACTCTACCCGCCGGGCTTGACCTTAAGGTTGAACAAGCCGGCGTAGCTCCGCAATTGCTCCGAGCAAAACATGAACAGTTGTTTGCCGAATATTTTGCTTCAGTACGAAAGAGTGCGAAAATTGAGGATCTGCGTCCCTGAAAACATCTGCTTGAAAGTTCAATCAAAGGCTGCCTGGAAAGCTTTCAGGCAGCCTTTGATTTTTGCTGAGGTGTCAAGAGTCAGACATTCCTTTGCAAGAGCTTCTGTTTCGGCAATGGTGTAACAGGAGACTAATGATTTCAGTTTCGGGATATCAGAGGTGACAACACTGAACTTTCTCAGCCCGCACCCTAATAAGAATGGAAGAGCAAGAGGGTCTGAACCCATATCTCCGCAAATCATGACTTTGCAGTGGTTTTTATTGGCAGTTTGAATGACGCGGTGCAACTGTCGGATAATTGCCGGATGGAATTTTTCAAAGAGATTCTGCACAATGACGTTGTTTCTGTCAACAGCAAGAGTGTACTGAGTGAGGTCATTGGTTCCTATGCTGATGAAATCAGCACAGGTTGTGATTTCTTCAATAAGCTCCACTGCTGCCGGCACCTCTACCATGGCACCGACTCCGGGTTTTTCAATCTGCAACTCCCCTTCTCTGGTTAATTCTGAATAATGTTTGTCTACGGCTGTCCTGACATGCATGATCTCATCGACCGATATGATCATGGGAACCAGAATAGCTATGTTGCCATGGATATTCGCGCGTATGATAGCCCTGAGCTGGTTATCGAGTATGTCAGGCAGATCAATCAGGATTCTGATCCCCCGCCATCCAAGGTTGGGATTTGGTTCCTTGACCGGAGAGTAGATAAGTTTATCCCCTCCAATATCAAACAGGCGTACATCAAGAGGCATGGGGCTGATCATTTCAGCCATTTCCAGGTAGTAGGAGTACTGCTCTGACTCTTTTGGTACTTTATTACCGTCGGTAAAGAGGTTTTCGCTTCTGAAGAGTCCTACCCCTTCAGCACCGGCAGGGCTTATGGAGTGCAGTTCTTCCTTGAAATCGATATTGGCATAAAAGGTAATTCTAATGCCGCATTTTGTTGTAGCCGGAAACATCGCCGTAAGAGATGTATCCTCTTCAGATTTTTGCTCGGCATCTTTTTTACTGTTATACTGCGCAATAGTTTTTTCATCAGGATTTGTGATCACCGTTCCGGTAGTTCCGTCTATGATCAGTTGCATACCGGTTGTAATCTTTTGTGAAAAGTTGCCGAGTCCTACGACGATAGGAATGTTGAGTGACTTGCATATCAGGGAGATATGCGAAGTACTTCCTCCAGAATCGGTCAAAAATCCCTTGATACTGTTTCGGCTTAAAAGAATAATATCGGCAGGAGAGAGGATATCTGCTACAACAATAACCCCTTCCGGCAGCCATGAGTGCAGTTTTTTGACGTTAAGGTTTCTGATAATCCGGTTTTTGATATCATGCAGATCGTCAGCACGATCCTGAAAAATGACATCATCGGAATGTAAAAACCTTTCAAGGTATTTGTCAAACTCCTCTGCAATAACCAGATGCGCTGGTTTACGCTCCGAACGGATACGGTCGGTAATGGCATCGATCAGCACTGGGTCATGCAGCATCATGATCTGGGCCTGAAACAAATTGGAGTATCCCTTTCCAAGTTTTCTTATGGTAACCCGTTCAATTTTTTTTAGTTCCTTTTCAGAGCGGACGAGGGCTGTAAGAAACTTTTCGATCTCTTCACTGATATTTTTTTCATTCAGTTCCCTGATGTCATGATCATCCTTTTCTTTAACAAACACATAGCACTCCCCGATCGAAATGCCTTTTGATGCACCAATTCCGGAATAGCTCTCTTCGTGACTCTTGACTTCAGGTTCTGGCGTTATTGACTTGCACGAAGGGGAACTCAGTGGGTGTTTATTTTCTGGCATAATGGGGTTTTTAAAAAGGTGCGTCGTCCTGAGTTATAAATGCGCCAGTATGCGTTTTACCCTGTTCCGGCGATGATGGCAGATAATGCATCTCTTCATGAGAGGAGCCTGATCCATCTCCGCCGGAAACATAGGTGTTGGCTGTTGACTGAAAACGTCCATAGTTTTTCAGAAATAATAACCGTATATCCCCGATTGGTCCGTTTCGCTGTTTGCCGATGACAATTTCTACGACATCTTTTGTTGATGAACCGTCTTCAAACGTTGTTTTACCATACATTTCCGGCCTTGAAAGGAACATCACAACATCGGCATCCTGTTCTATAGAGCCCGATTCCCTGAGATCGCTGAGCTGTGGCCTTCTGTCACCCGATCGTTGTTCGACAGAGCGGTTAAGCTGTGCGAGGGCAATGACTGGAATATTCAGCTCCTTGGCCAGTGCTTTCAGGGAACGGGAAATCTGGGCTATCTCCTGCTCCCTGTTTGTTCTGCCATCCCTGACAGGTGTCACTAACTGAAGATAATCAACCACAACCATACCGATATTGTGCTCCTGCTTCATCCTTCGCGTTTTGGCGGCAAGCTCCATAATGGAAATACCAGCTGTGTCGTCAATAAAGAGTTTCGCTTCATTGAGTTTATCCATACTGTTAATGATCCTGCCCATCATTTCAGGCGTTATCCGTCCGGTTCTGACAAGCTGTGATTCAACATAGGCTTCGGCGCACATAAGCCTGATAGCCAGCTGCACCTCAGCCATTTCAAGGCTGAAAAAAAGCACCGGGGTGTCGAAATCCACAGCCGCATTACGGGCAACGGCAAGTGCTAATGCAGTTTTTCCCGCAGAAGGCCTTGCCGCAATGATAATCATATCGGACGGTTGAAATCCAGCTGTAAGTTGGTCCAGTTCAGAAAAACCGGATCCGACACCGGTAACAGATGACTGTGATGCCCTCAGGCTCTCGAGCATCCGAATACCATTTTTTACAAGTTCTTTGATTAAAGAGGCTTTCTTTTTAATTCCTGCCTGAGAGATGTTAAAAAACTGCTGGGAAGCATGTTCGACCAGATCAAAAATATCCATCGAAGAGCTGTAGGCGGCACCGGAGATTTTAGCCGATATCGAGATCATTCGCCGGTAGAGAAACTTTTCCTTTGCCAGCCGCGCATAGTACTCGATGTTTGCCGCGCTGATAACTTTTCCCGAAAGTTCGGCAAGGTAGTGCCTTCCGCCGACAGGTTCAAGCTCATTCATTTTCAGCAGCTCTTCACTGACTGTTATAATGTCGATCGCCTGCCGTTTATGGTAGAGCTGCAGCATAGCCTTAAAAATGAGCTGGTGGCGCCGCTCATAAAAAACTTCCTCGCCGTTATCGCCAAATATCTGAATAACCAGTTCAATGGGATCATCTTCAAGGAGAATACAGGCAAGAACCTCCTGCTCAATTTCAGTGGAATAGGGCGGAACACGACTCTCTTTGCTGAAATCGATATCTTTGCTGAAATCTATGGCAACACTGGTTTGCTTATTCATCGTTCAGTGGGATTTGCTGGGGGATTTTTCGGCCCCGAGATCTGTTTATAATGGTGCATCATCAATTGTATATCCTGCCAGCACCCATGTTTCCAGTTAGGGTTACGAAGCAGGGCCGCAGGATGATAGGTAATAAAACAGTCATACGTTTTCCATTTTTGAACTTTTCCTCTCATTGACCCTAGAGCAAGATTGTTTTCAAACAGAGTATTGGCAGCAACCTTTCCAAGAACAAGAATAATTTTCGGGCTCACAATCTGCAATTGACTGAGCAGCAAGGGCATACAGAAGCCGATTTCATCGGCGAGTGGGTTACGGTTTC
>CAIPYV010000037.1 GCA_903869365.1 uncultured Chlorobiaceae bacterium | reverse complement strand
TGACGGCTATTTTACCTGTTATTAAATCAGTGATGTAAGCAGTGTGAAGTTCCAGCAGAATTTTTCTTGAAATGATTTATTTTACTTTTGCGGAGCGAAAGCTGCCGCGTACTGAGCTTTAAAATCTTCTTTGAGTAATGGATGCAGTTGACTCCAGGGAATGAGGATTTCAGTTGGGCCATTTGCATAAGCGGCAATCTCATATTCATTGTACACGAATATCATCCCATCATTGTTCAAGGCGAAGTTGTTGGTGTAGTTCAGTTGTTTTACCGATAACCCGAAATAACCACCCTTTGGCTGATCCAGTTGCTCCATAGGTGAGAGCCCATTCTTCCGCCTGAATGCTCTGTTGATAAGGTTGTTCAATCGCGCATCAAACTTTGGCACGAAGATATCGGTCAGTTTCAGTTGGGATCCCGTATTGCTGTTGAACACGAATAACTTTATCGGATCCATTCCATGAGCCCCACCAAAAAAGAGATGCGCATCCATTCTTACCGATAACAGACCAGGTTTGTTCAGCAACACTGAACCCTTTACTGCAGTCTGAAATGGCAACTCTCTCCCTGATTCCCGCCGCTCTTTCTGATAGCTCGCGATTAGAGCCTCAGCAGCAGATTCCGGGGAAATCGGTCTCTTAGGAGGCTCATCCTGATTCGTGGCAACTGTTAGCATATACTTCTTCAGCGTGCGGTTGATCAGCGTCGATGCAGGCCCTCCGGTAAAAACTGGATAGTCGCATCTCCAGAATGTCTTGCGGTCATCCTCACTCTGTTTTTTCCACTCACTATCAGAGTAATAGGACGGTTTTGGAATCGGAATGTTTCGTTCAAAAATAAACCTCCTGTAGCCCAGGTTAGGGTTCCCTGCTCTGGGCGGTTCCTGATTTGCCCCCATCACCTGAATGCTCCATAATGCCACAAGCAGAATAACTGAGGAGAATGTCACGCACCGCAAGCACCTGCGGAGGGTATTTGAAAAACCAGTCATAAGAAGTTGGGCTCAATTTGATTATAAAAACAAAACGTTCACAAAAATCAGCTTATCAAAATTAAACCGTTATAAACTGAACACCATTGCTATCAGCTGTTATCCTTACTGTCTGACCTCTGAATACTTCTCTTGTACGTAATTGTTAATAAATGACTATAACAATTCAATTAAGATTTGGCTCAATTTTATAGTTCCATTCACCATGAAATTCATTTCGTAGAATATGGATTTTTTTAAATTCAGCGTCACTAACTTTGATACCGGGCGGATATAACGAATTATCCAGTGCTGCTTGAACTTTCAGTCCCTTTCTCGTAGTAGTTCCGGCCATGAGATTAATAATAACCTCATGACTGATCAATGGTTGACCACGCCAATTCATGCTGATATAGGAGAAGAGACGATGCTCAATTTTATTCCACTTGCTCGTGCCGGGAGGCAAATGGGAAACATGGATTGGGATCTTGATCTCGTCGGCTAATTTTTGGAGTTCCACCTTCCAAAGCCGCACCCGGCTGCCATTACTGCCACCGCCATCAACAGTAATCATTAATTTTGACGCATTCATATAGCGAGGTTTGCCCATCGTATTCCACCAACGTCGAATTGTCTCGACTGCGAAACTGGCAGTGTCGTGATCCGTCCCAACACTAACCCATCCGGTATTGCTACCGATATCGTACACACCATAAGGGCTTACACGACCCTTCTCTTTATCCTTATCAATAACGTCATACACCTTAACTAATTCCGGTTCCCCTTCTGGTCGCCAGCTTGTGCCATTGTTCTTGTAAGGGCCGATCAACTCCTTTTTCTTCGTATCAACTGAAATAACAGGGTTACCTTCTGCTATTCGTTGTTTTGCCTGCTCATTGATGAACTCAAATTGGGCGTTACGGTCTGGTTGGTCTCCTCCTTCCAGCATCTTTCGGTTTGCCTGTAAGCTATAGCCCAACTTGTGCAGCAAATCACCTACTATCGGATAGCTCACCGTATAACCTTCTAACTTCAATTCTTCAGATAAGTTACGAAGACTCTTGAAGGTCCAGCGGAGAGGCGATTCTGGATTGCCTCGTGACATCGGATCCACCAACTTTTCAAGCGCATCCATTACTCCTCTCTCTGTTTCGATTATCGATTTTCTACCACCTCCGTCTTTGCGAATTCGATTTCTTTGATTTTCAACGGGTAATTCTTCAGACTCCAACTCTTTCAATCCGACGTGGATCGCACGGCGTGATACACCTGTTGCCAATGCAACTTTGGTAACACCACCGCGTCCTAATGCAAAGGCTTCCGAAGCTGCAAATAAACGCCTCAGGCGTTCATCCAAGGCCCACTTGATCGCCCCAAATCTGGTGCGGATGCGTTCAATGTCGTCATCAATAATATTCATGACAACAAGGTACAAATTTATTCTCTTTTGTTATAGTTATTCTCTAACGTTTACTTATGAACTGTCCTGCATGTGGCCATGCCGACATGGTTGATAAAGTCCTGGATGAAATGCTCTCTTATGGCGGACAATCATTAACATTGCACGCTATGCATGGTGAGTTTTGCTCTTCCTGTGGCGAAGGTATTTGGGACGAAGAGAGTTACAGGCGATACACTGAAGCCGATATGAAAGAGGCGAAACCCGGTACCCGGCTTTCACGGCATCAGCATAACACCTGAGCTGGGGATAGTAGATGCTGAACCTCTCCTCACGCAAAGTGAAAGGCTGCTATGGATGATGGATGATTGCTGTTTGTGTTGTGGTAAGATAAGAATTTTACCTGTACTTGGGGAGTAGTGTGGAGAGAGAAGAAAGAAATAGAAGTGATACGACGTATAGGGCCGATGGGGCTTATAGAAGATTTGGTTTGGGAAGATGGATGCGGTCAATCACACTGATACCGGCCCCATGCGGTAATGGGGGCGTGGGGCCGGTTCTGTTGTTTAGAGGGAGTCTTGGATAATCTTTTCTTTTTCGGTAAAGAGTTTTGCTCCGAGAAATTCGCGGTTCATGCGGGCAAT
The DNA here is from genome assembly GCA_903869365.1 of uncultured Chlorobiaceae bacterium. GTDB lineage: Bacteria > Bacteroidota > Chlorobiia > Chlorobiales > Chlorobiaceae > Chlorobium. Next base: position 48,812 of record CAIPYV010000037.1, on the reverse strand, counting down.
ATTGGATACTGAAATTCCTTTGGGGCATTCAGCTTCGCAGGCATAGGTATTGCTGCAGTTGCCGAAACCGAGTTCATCCATACAGGCGACCATCTTCTGGACTCGCTTGGCTGCTTCTACCTGTCCTTGGGGAAGAAGGGCGAGATGCGATACTTTTGCCCCTATGAAGAGCATGGCCGCGGCATTGGAACAGGCTGCAACACATGCTCCGCAACCAATACAGGTTGCTGCATCAAAAGCAGCATCTGACTTCTCTTTAGGCACAGGAATGGTATTGGCATCAGGTACTCCGCCAGTATTAACGGAGACATAGCCTGCCGCCTGAATGATCTTGTCGAAGGCACTTCGATCGACAATAAGGTCACTGATTATGGGAAAAGCTCTTGCCCTCCATGGCTCGATATGGATAGTGTCGCCATCCTTGAAAGAGCGCATGTGCAGCTGGCAGGTAGTAACCCCTTTGACAGGCCCGTGAGGACGCCCGTTGATGTAAAGACTGCAGGTGCCGCAGATACCCTCACGGCAATCGTGGTCAAAGGAGACTGGATCGCCACCACTCATGATGAGCTTCTGGTTCAGGGTATCGAGCATTTCGAAAAAAGAGCTGTCGGGCGATATTTCCGATACATTGTAGGAAACCATCTGCCCTTTTGCCGTTGCGTTTTTCTGTCGCCAGATCTTCAGCGTAAAATTCATAATAACCTGTTATTTATAGCTCCGCTGGGAGAGCTTGATCTCGTTGAATTGAAGTTCCTCGCGGTGCAACTCAGCAGCATCACGCCCCTTGTATTCCCATGCGCCGACATAAGCGAATTTATCATCCCTGCGAAGGGCTTCACCATCACTGGTCTGGTACTCTTCTCTAAAGTGCCCTCCGCATGACTCCTGCCGTTGCAGGGCATCACGCACCATGAGTTCACCAAGATCGATAAAATCCGCAACCCTGCAGGCTTTCTCAAGTTCGGGATTGTATTCGTTCATTCCTCCAGGAACTTTTACACCTCGGGCATACTCGTTGCGCAGTTCGGCTATAAGATAGAGTGCTTCGTTCAGTCCAGTCTCGTTTCGCGCCATTCCGCAATACTCCCACATGATCTTGCCGAGTCGGCGATGGAAATGGTCGACGGATTCCTTTGCACTGGTATTTTTTATGGCCTTCAGTCGGTCTGTGACGGATTGTGCCGCAAGGTTGAATTCAGTCGATGCGGTATCAAAACGAGGTGTATGAATTTCAGCCGCCAGATAGTTGCCGATAGTGTAGGGAAGAACAAAATATCCGTCGGCAAGCCCCTGCATCAGTGCCGATGCACCAAGACGGTTTGCGCCGTGATCGGAAAAATTGCATTCACCGATAGCATAGAGACCGGGAATGGTGGTCATCAGTTCATAATCAACCCAAAGACCGCCCATGGTATAGTGAACAGCCGGGTAGATCATCATCGGGGTATCATAGGGACTGTCTGCTACAATCTGCTGATACATCTGGAAGAGATTGCCGTAGAGCGAATCAATAGTGTCGTGACCCTTGCGCTTGATGGCATCGGCAAAGTCAAGAAAAACGGCCATCCCGGTTGATCCTACACCGAAACCGGCATCACAGCGCTCCTTGGCGGCCCTTGAAGCCACATCCCTTGGCACAAGATTACCGAAAGCCGGATAGCGGCGCTCGAGATAGTAATCGCGGTCGGCCTCTGGAATATCGGAAGGTTTTATCTCTTTATTCCTGAGCCTTTCAACATCCTTTAATTTGGCCGGCACCCATATCCTGCCATCGTTGCGCAGGCTTTCGCTCATCAGAGTAAGCTTTGACTGAGCATCGCCATGCACCGGAATACAGGTGGGGTGAATCTGGGTAAAGGCGGGGTTGGCAAACATCGCCCCTTTTTTATAGGCGCTCCATGAAGGTGTCACGTTGGAGCCCATGGCATTGGTGGAGAGGAAAAAGACATTGCCATATCCGCCATTCGCAAGAACCACGGCATGAGCGGCATGACGTTCTATTTCACCGGTAACCAGATTGCGGGCAATAACTCCTCGTGCTTTACCATCCACAAGCACCATGTCGAGAACATCGCGTCGGTTGAAGAGCGTTACATTGCCGGCGGCAATCTGACGGCTTAACGCACCATAGGCGCCAAGCAAGAGCTGCTGACCGGTCTGTCCTCTGGCATAGAAAGTTCTTGATACCTGTGCTCCCCCAAACGAACGGTTGGTCAAGAGACCTCCATATTCACGGGCAAAAGGTACTCCCTGGGCTACGCAAAGATCAATGATCTGATTGCTGACTTCGGCAAGGCGATAGACGTTGGCTTCACGTGCACGGTAATCGCCACCTTTGATGGTGTCGTAAAAGAGCCGATAGGCGCTGTCTCCGTCGTTTTGATAGTTTTTCGCGGCATTGATTCCTCCCTGCGCAGCAATGCTGTGTGCACGGCGGGGAGTATCCTGGTAGCAGAACACCTTGACATTGTACCCGAGTTGTCCGAGCGATGCTGCGGCTGAGGCGCCGGCAAGGCCTGTGCCGACAACGATGATATCAAGTTTGCGTTTATTGTTTGGGTTTACCAGCTTGCAGCCCGATTTGTAGGCAGTCCATTTTTCAGCCACCGGCCCTTCAGGGATTCTGGCGTTGAGGCTTGTCATTGAAGAGTGTTGTGAGTGTTGTTGTCGGTGAATAACACAGTCGTCAGGAATTATTAAGTTATTTAAATAAGAGGAGATAAACAGGAATAACACTGAAGCCGACAGCAATAAGTATCGAATAGGCCGAGCCGATAAACTTTACTGCATCCATATATTTGCTGTGGTTCCACCCGAGCGTCTGAAACCCCGACTGAATGGCATGATTCAGATGAATGCCGAGAACCAGAAAGGAGATTATATAGAGAAGTGAATAGAGTGGGGATGAAAACAGAAGAAGAGTTCGATGATAGAAGTCGTGGCTTGCTATACCTGGCGGAGGGGCAACAACGCCGATTTTAATGAAGTAGAAGTCAATAAAGTGCAGGACAAGGAAGATGAAAACAATGATCCCCGTATGGAACATGTACTTTGAGAAGAACGACGTTTCCGAACTGTTACCGCAGGCATAGGCGGTTGGACGTGCTGCCTTGTTCTGGAAGGAAACGAGGATACCGAAAAGAATGTGGAGCAGAAATCCTGCAAAGAGCACAATCTCGAAAACCTTGATGATTTGATTGGTTCCCATGAAGGTTGCTGCTTCGGTGAACATACGACCCCCATCATCATTCAGAAGCATCAGATTGATGCCGAGATGCACACATAAAAAAGTAACCAAAAAAAGCCCGGCAAGTGCCATGAGCACTTTTTTGGTAATAGAGGAATACAAGAGCATGTTGTTCAAACTAGGGTTATTTCGATGGGAAAGAACAGAGGATTTTATCCTGAGGCCCTCAATGTAACGTACTCATTGTTTAATTCCAATAAAAAATTGGTCATTTACGGTTTGTCATCCACAATAGCAACAGCTCTGAGGGGCGAAGCTTCTGCATGTGCTATTTTAAGGGGAAAAGCGAAAAAGGTAAAGGAAGTGCCAAAAAGCGGAGAGAGATCTGCAAGATTTTCAATAAGGAGTATCCCCTTCTCAAGAAGAGTCCTGTGCACAGGGAAGTCACCCGAATCGGAAGCATCAACTGAAATCATGTCAACACCAATACCTTTCAGCTGAAAGCCACCCAACCATAACGCTGCAGCAGAGGAGAGAACCGGATATCCAGTGTAATACTCAGCAGTACCCCAGAACTTACTCCACCCTGAGCATAACAGGAGAAATTCGCACTTTTGAAGCTGATCCTGAAAAACCTGAAGAGCCTCAATGGTAATTGCCCCTGACACTGAATCGCGCAGATCAATTGCGAAGCCCTTACCGATAAAACGATCGAGACTACAATCATCAAGCGATCTTCCTGCTGGGAGGATGTGTGATGGCAGATCAACATGGGTACCGGTATGAGAGGAAAGCGTAAACTGCTGTTCAGCAAAACCATCTTTTTCGATGGATGAGAGCAGGTGAAATTCTGGTTCCGGTGTGCCTGGATAACAAGGCATGCCAGGTTCGATTGTCCGGCTCAAATCAAAAACCCGCATCGTCAAACAGCCAATGATTTGCGAGCAATCCTGCCTGAAACATAGTCGACAATCGCTGAAACTGCCTTTTCCCTTTCGCAATCACAAAAGGTCTGATGCTCTGATTGTTCCAGCCACAGGATGGACTTTTCTGAAGGTTCCGTTGCAATACTGTCGCAGAGTATGGTGGCGCTTTCTGGAAGGACTGTGCTTTCACGGCGGTTATGCAGCACAAAAACAGGAACATTCACCTTGCCGAGCAGCAAGACACTTTTTTCGATCAGCTCAAAAAAAGAAACAATGGCGTCTGTCGGCACCCATGGATAATGCAACGTGCGCCCCTCATTCCTCATATCGACCTCATCACGTTTTAACTCCCATTTCTTTATGATCCTGCTGACGAGTGGCGCTGCAAAATGCAGAGGTCGTCCGGGAGCAAGCAGAGAGACAAGCTTGAGAGCTGGTGCAACAAGCACCAGAGAATCAACCTGTATCGGATGTCTGACGGCAAGATTGAGCGCTAAGAGCGCACCCATGCTGTGCCCAATGACAATAACTCTCTCTGCCTCCTGGCAGAGCGCATGAAAAGCCTGATCGGCATCCAGCATCCATGCCTCCCAGGTAACTCCCCTGAGTGCTTCCGGTGAGGATGCCCCGTGTCCGGCAAGCAGAGGCATCCGAACTGGAATACCAAGCTCCTTGAGCGGCATATACAAGGCATTGACACTATCGAGCGTCGCCGTGAAACCATGAATAATAAGAACGCCGAAAGGAGTCAGCCTTTTGCTCTGTTCAGCCATGTTATGAGGAAATTTCTCGTGAAAATAGCTATGTTTAACACCATATAAACCATAATGAAAAAGATGATCCGAACCGTTATTCTGGCAGGATGTATTCTGCTGCCTCTGGCACTCAGTTCCTGCTCTTCAATACGCAAGCCCTTTTCAAAACGGGATGTACGAGGCATTTCACCGGAGGAAGCCTACCGGCTGGGCAAACTCAAGAACACTCCATACGTCATCAACGGCAAAGTCTATGTCCCCATGAACTACGAAGAGGCGGTCGCTTACGAAGAGATCGGCACCGCATCGTGGTACGGCCAGGAAACTCTTGACCAGCATAATGGACAGACAACCGCATACGGAGAAACGTTCGACCCTTCAATACCAAGCGCCGCACATAAATATCTTCCACTACCCTCCCTTGTAAAAGTAACAAATCTCAAGACACAGGCATCAATTATTGTCCGAGTCAATGATCGGGGACCGTTTGTCGATGACCGTGTTATTGACCTGAGCGCTGAAGCCGCAAAACAGCTTGGGTTCTACGGAAAAGGCACGGCAACAGTCAAGATTGAGGTCATCTCCCGCTGACAAAAACTGTTCCGATTGTTTTCCTACCGTTTGACGGCAAGATAATGGCTGAACCAAAGGATAGAGTGGGGTTATTTTTTCATGACTGCAGCATCTTCCATGAATTTTTTCAGCCCGAGATCGGTCAGCGGATGACTGACAAGCTGGCGGATAACGCTGTAGGGAATGGTGGCTATGTCTGCACCGATCATGGCTGAATCAACCACATGCTGTGGATGGCGCACGCTGGCGACAATCACCTCGGTCGGATAACCGTAGTTATCATAGATGGTGACAATCTGCTCGACAAGCGCCATGCCATCAGTGCTGATATCGTCCAATCTTCCAACAAACGGGCTTACATAGCTGGCTCCGGCCTTGGCGGCAAGCAGCGCCTGGTTCGGTGAAAAAACCAGTGTGGCGTTGGTGCGTATTCCCTGTTCTGAAAAATGCCTGATAGCTTTCAGACCGTTGAGAGTCAGCGGACATTTGATGACCACGTTTTCGTGAATCGCCGCCAGGTCCTCTCCCTCCACAATCATCTCCTTCGTTTCCAGGCAGGTCACCTCGGCACTCACAGGACCATCGGCAATGTCGCAGATTCTGGCAATATGATCCTTAAAATCCTGATAGGTAAATCTGGAGGAATCACCGACAATTTTCGCAATCAGCGAAGGGTTTGTCGTTACACCATCAAGCATACCAAGCTCTTTTGCGCTCTGGATCTCATCCAGATTGGCACTATCAATAAAGAATTTCATTACGTCTCCTCAGACATTTACTTGTTGACGATCCAACAGAGCATTAAAGTTCTTCGACTTACGACCTTCCCAGTTGCGTTTGTGGTAGGCGTAGCCTGCAATAAGCGGCAGAGCAATCGTGGCTTCGGCAAAGACCATCTGTTCGTAAACCGTATCAACCTTGCCCCACGAGCTGGCCTCCTTGAGTGTGGAGCCGGAAAGCGCTCCGTCACGCTCATCGGCAACAGTGATCTGTACCGCATAGGTGTGCATGGAAACGTCATCGTAGCCAAGGACTTCAGCGGCAACAACAATATCCTGTGTAAAGTTTTTCGGAACACCACCGCCAATCATAAAAATTCCGGTTTTGTCGTTTTCGATTTTTATGCGGGTAAGTTCACGAAAATCCTTCACCGAGTCGATCGATACATGTTTTTCGGGGTTGTTCCATTGATGATGCACGAGCCCGAACCCGGCGGAGCAATCTGAAAACGCCGGACAGAAAATCGGCACACCTTTTTCGTAGGCTTTATAGACAATGGAGTTTCTGTCATGATTGTTTGCCTCGATATACCGGCCCATTTCCACAATAAACTCGCGGGAGGAATAAACTCCCGGTTTCATTGAGTTTGCGATGGCAGCTGTCGTATCGTCACAGATTCGAAGATCATCCTCATCAATAAAAGTATCATATATCCGGTCGATATGCAGCTCTCTGAGCGTGGCATCATCGATAAAGGGAGTCCCCTGGTAGTGATGGAATCCAAGAGCTTCGAAAAAATCCTGATCGACAATATTTGCTCCGGTGGAGACAATGGCGTCAATCATACTGCTGTCGATCATGTCAATAAGAACCTGCTTCAATCCTGCGCTGATCAGTGAACCGGCGAGGGTGACAATGACAGCACACTCTTTGTCCTGCTGCATGAGGTCAACTATTGATGCCGCTCTTGCCAGATTTCTTGCCTGAAAAGCGGTATTACCCATCTGCTCGATGAGCGGGACTATATTCAGCTGCTTGATATCAATATGTCGGACCGGCGCGTTCAGTAACTCATCTTTTCTCAATGCTGGCTCCATAACTACTCCCGAACTGTTAAACATGACAAAATAAAAAAAGAGAGTAAGCTTACTATATCACACACTCAAATTACCGGATGCTGCTTCCTTCCGGATCTGACATGGTTGGGCAACTGAGTGTTGTATAGGACTTACTCTCTAATATATCGGTTTTTGAATTTTTCTTTTGTCAAGAATATCAAAAACAAGTTCGATAATATAGCGCAATGAAAACAAAAAAACAAACAAAGGCCTTTTATCTTTCTTTCAACTGTTATAACTTCTTGGGCATTTACACCTTTTTAAAAAAACGGCCTTGACTTGCCTGCATCAACCGTTCTCTCCCCAGTCCAAGCAGCAATATGTAATCATTATGGCAAGACAACGAATATTAAGCGGGATGCGGCCTACCGGCCAACTCCATCTCGGGCATTATACCGGTGCCCTTGAAAGCTGGGTTCTCCAGCAGAATCTGCTGAATGAAAACGGCTCAAAGGTCTATGAAACATGCTTTCTTATTGCCGATTATCACAATCTGACGACATCTCTTGAAACCGGTGATATCTACAGCCACACGATTGACATGCTGATCGACTGGCTCGCTGCCGGTATTGATCCTGAAAAAAGCCCGGTATTCCGCCAGTCGCAGATCAAAGAGCATGCTGAACTGTTTCTGTTGTTTGCCATGCTGATTACATCATCCCGTCTCGAAAGAAACCCTACTTTGAAAGAGCAGGTCCGCGATCTCAATATGGAGTCATTGATTTACGGTCATCTCGGCTATCCTGTTCTGCAGGCAGCCGACATTCTGCTTTACAAGGGCAATGTTGTTCCTGTCGGTGAAGACCAGATTCCTCATGTGGAAATCACCAGGGAGATCGCCCGTAAATTCAACAATCACTACCCGCATCCTCTGATCGGTGAGGTCTTTCCTGAGCCTGAGCCAAAAATAACTAAATTTTCACGTCTTGTCGGTCTGGATGGGAAGGCTAAAATGTCAAAATCTCTGGGCAATACCATTCTGCTTTCAGACGCACCTGACGATGTCCTGAAAAAAATGCGCACCGCTGTTACTGATACCGCAAAAATCCGTAAAAACGATCCCGGGCATCCTGAAATCTGCACGGTATTCAGTTACCATGGAAAGTTTGCTTCCCCGGAACAGCTCCGCAGTTTAGATGCTGATTGCCGTGCCGGTTCGCTTGGCTGTGTTGACTGCAAGAAACTGTGCGCCGCAAATATTTCACAGGAACTGGCGCCTCTGATTGAAAAACGGCGGTATTACGAATCGCACCTTGACCTTGTAAAAAACATTCTGCTTGAAGGAGAGGCAAAGGCAAAAGTCATTGCCCACGAAACCATGCAGGAAGTGAGATGCGCCATGAAGCTTGGGGAAACAAACTGATCTCTAAATTTTTTCAGGAATGCTGAACGATAACAAAAGCGCCTTTATTTTTGATATGGACGGGGTGCTGACCGATAACATGCGATTTCATGCTGACTCTTGGGTTGAACTCTTCAAGGATTTCGGCCTGGAGGGTCTTGATACCGAAAGGTACCTGGTCGAAACGGCAGGCATGAAAGGCCTTGATGTGCTTCGCTACTTTCTCGACCCGAATATCAGTGAGGCTGAGGCCGAGCGGTTTACCGAACTCAAGGATTTCCTCTACCGGGTCAAGTCACGCGAGCTCATCAAACCCATGCCCGGTCTCTGGGAGTTTCTTGATGCTGCTGATCACAAAGCAGTACGACTTGGCATTGGAACCGGTGCCGGGCCTCGGAATATTGACTATGTGCTCGACCTTTTGAACCTAACCGGCAAATTTCGGGCGATTGTGAACCCTTATCAGGTAGAACACGGAAAACCTCATCCTGATATTTTTTTGCGTGCCGCCGAACTGCTGGAGGTCGATCCGGCTGCATGTATTGTTTTTGAGGATGCTCTGCCTGGAGTTGAAGCAGCCAGAAGAGCCGGAATGAGATGTGTTGCCGTAACGACAACAAACAGCGCCGATGCATTCAGCGGTTTTGATAATATTGTTCAGATTATTGATGATTTTACAGAGATCTCTGTAGATGTTCTTTGTAAAACTCTCTCTACAAACCAACCCGTGACCCTTTTATAAAAGAAGCAACATGCATGATTTTTTTATTCCTGTCATCAAAAGCGCTCTTCGATCCACAGGTATTGAGACTAACAAACAGATTATCATCGAGCAGCCTGCGGAAAAGAAGTTTGGTGATTTTTCGACAAACATAGCCTTGCTGACGGCAAAAGAGTGTCGAAGAAACCCTCGGGAACTTGCACAGCAGATTATTGAGCATCTTGTTTTTCCGCCCGATACCATTGCTAAGATTGAAGTAGCAGGACCGGGTTTTATTAATTTTCATCTTACCTCTTTTTTTATCATGCGCTCTCTTCAGCAGGTGCTGCATGAGGGAGACGCATACGGAAAAGGATCCGTCGGCACAGGAAAAAGAGCGATTGTGGAATATGTCAGTGCCAATCCAACAGGTCCCCTGACCATTGGACGAGGTCGGGGCGGCGTCCTTGGAGACTGCATTGCAAATCTTATTGCAACCCAGGGGTACGAGGTCACCAGGGAGTATTATTTCAACGATGCCGGACGGCAGATGCAGATTCTCGGAGAATCAGTCCGATTCCGCTATCTCGAACGCTGCGGCAAAGAGAAGGAGTTCCCTGAAACACATTACAAGGGCGAGTACATCAAGGATATTGCCGAAAATATATACAGCGAGCATGGCGCCGCCCTTGCTGAAGACAGTACCGTGCTGACCTTTAAAGAGAGCGCGGAGACCATCATTTTCAGCTCAATTAAAAAGACGCTTGAACGGCTCGGCATACGTCATGACTCTTTTTTTAATGAACATACTCTTTATACCCCCGATGAAGCCGGCATAACCGCCAACCAGAGAGTCATTGAGGCCCTGAGAGAGAACGGATTTATTGCTGAATATGATGGAGCAACCTGGTTTCTGACAACAAAGCTCGGCCAGGAAAAGGATAAGGTATTAGTCAAATCCACCGGTGAACCGAGCTATCGCCTACCCGATATCGGCTACCATATCTCAAAGTTTGAACGTGACTTTGCCATGATGGTCAATGTTTTCGGTGCCGATCACATTGATGAGTATCCTGATGTCATTGAAGCTTTGAAAATTCTCGGTTACGATACCGAGCGGATCAAAATCGCCATCAATCAGTTTGTGACGACAACGGTTGACGGACAGACCCTTAAAATGTCAACAAGAAAAGGCAATGCTGATCTGCTTGACGATTTAATTGATGATGTCGGCGCTGACGCTACAAGACTGTTTTTCATCATGCGGAGTAAAGATTCACATTTAAATTTCGATGTCGAACTGGCTAAAAAACAGTCCAAGGAAAATCCGGTCTTCTATCTGCAGTACGCTCATGCACGAATCTGCAGTCTCCTGCGTATGGCTCTGCAGGAAACCGGATTTGATCCTGAATCCAACACGGAATATCATCTTCTGCAGTTACTCACCTCGCCGGCGGAACTTCAGCTTGGATTTGCCCTGCTTGATTATCCTGATAGGATAAAAGCGAGCGTCCGACTGCTTGAACCTCAAAAAATGGTGGAGTACCTGCACTCAGTCGCTGAACTCTTTCACAGGTTCTACCAGGAGTGCCCTATTATCAAAGCAGAAGCGGATATCTGCAAGGCGAGACTCTTTCTTGCTCTGGCGACCCGTCAGGTATTGCGCAATGGCTTCAGGATTCTCGGCGTTTCTGCTCCGGAGTCAATGTAGTTAACGGTGTGTTCCTGTATAGATTGTTTTCGATGATATACCGGTTGACGGAGGGAGGGAGAAGTCGTGAAACGCTTTTCCCTGATGCAACAAGTTCCCTGATCTCAGTTGATGAAACTTCGCAGGCAAAATCTATAACCACGATCGATCCATTCTGCTGCAGAGAGTTCTGGAGAGGGGCACTGACCTCTGATGCTGTTCTTCTGAACACCACAATATCACATAAAGAAAAAAGCTGTTTATAATCTTTCCACAAGTGAAACTCCCTGAAGCTGTCTTCACCGACAAGCAGGGTCACTCTGTCGTGGGGGTAAAGTTGGCGGATATACTTGAGAAGATCGACCGTGTATGATGGCTGGCGTTTTTCAAGTTCCCAACCGCTTACCTGACTGGAGGTACCTGTTCGATTGATTTCCGAAGAGAGGTGCTCGGCCATGCACTTTCTCTGTTGATCTGTTGCTCCCCTGCTGTGTTTAAAAGGGTTATTAGAAACTGAAATAATAATTTTTTCGATTTCGAGGAGTTCTCTGGCATAGAGACAGAGAGCGAGATGACCGTTGTGCGGCGGATCAAAGGTTCCGCCTAAAACCGCCAGATGCACGTGCAGCCTCCGGTCAGTTGTTTTTAAGATTCTGATTGATTTTTTCTCTTGTCCCTTTCATCTCCTGCTGCCTGGCAGGGTAGAGCTGAACAAACTGATCAAGTACCTGACCGGCCTCAAACCATTTCTGACGTTTTATCAGCGCATCAATTTTTCCGGCCCAGGCCTGCTGAACATAGGCTGTATCAGAATAACGCTTTATGATCTCATCGTAAAAAATAACGGCGGCCTTGTATTTTTTGAGCTGAACATAGTGACGCGCAATGAAATAGGCGTTTTTTGCCAGTTTATCTCTCAATACAGGAATTGCCTTTTCTGCATATTTCAAGGAATCAAGCTTGGCAAGTTCAGCGTTAGCCTTCGCATAACTCTTTTTATAGGATGGGTTTTCGGGATTGATCTTCAGCAGTTCCCTATATGTCTCAACATCACTTTTTATCTTTGAGTCATCCGGCGCGGGATAGAGATCCATATAAATGGAGAATTGATCTATGGCTTTAACGGTCTCCTGTTGATCGAGTTCATAGTATGGAGAAAGCTTTTCATGCGATTTTGCTATCAGAAACTGTGCCGTTGGAGCATAAGGAGTCGAGGGCACCTGCTTTAATAGCCGCGTAAATATTTCTGAAGAAAGCAGATACTGTCCGGAATGATAATACACCTGACCAAGAAGAAAAAGCACACGATCCTCAAGCGCCGTCGCCCGTGAAGTCACAAGCAGAGATTCAAGCGTGAGAGCGGCGCTATCATAATCCTTGGCAACATACATCTTCTCCGCTTTGGCATAACCTTCACTGACAAGAGCCGTTGCCGTCGGAGCGACTTCGGGTTTGGAAGACGAACAGCCTGAACTCATCAATAATCCTATCGCAAACAGCATCAATACGGCACGTGAAACAAATCTGGCAACCGACATAGATCAAACTCCATTATCCTCTTTTATTATAAACCTGAACCGTATAATACAAAACTGCAGCATAAGAAACAGAACACTTAAGGCAATTACTGGAAGCTTGTCAATACCGGTTGTGGAGCTTAGGGGAGTCGAACCCCTGACCTTCTCATTGCGAACGAGACGCTCTACCAACTGAGCTAAAGCCCCGATATTTCAGCGCTGCATATTTTGTTACGCCATCAAAAATACAGCAAAAAAGTTTAAAAAAATAGCCTGCATAAGCAGGCTATCGACAGTTTGAAACTTTTCAGGTACAGACTGCTTATTATGCCTTTTCCGCAACAAGTGCTTCCCTGAACCTCTGAAGCTGATGACTGATGGTGCCATCAAATATGGTATCGCCAATTTTAACGGAAACACCACCGATAAGGGCTTCATTAAGAGCCATCCTCGGCCGGATTTTCTTACCGGTGTAGACTTCAAGACGGTTCAGCAGTTCGTTGGACTGTTCTTCGGATAGTGTGACCGCACTGGTAATATCAACATTGATGATTCCCCTTTTGTCGTCAAGAAGAACCTGGAATTCGTCAATAATTTCAGGCAGAAGCCCTGCACGTTTTTTTCTGGCAACCAGCTTTAAAAAAATAAACAATTTTTCCCCGATGGAATCCTTGAATATCTCCTCAAGGATATGAATTTTTTTATCGCCTTTGACAAGAGGACTGCGCAAAGCTTGAACGAGATCGCGGGAATGTTCAAGAACAACCTTTACCACCTGAAGCTCTTCGACAATCTGATCGAGAAAATTACCCCTTTCAGCGGCTGAAAGAAGAGCGGAAGCATATCGTCGGCTTGTAATTACACTTGACATGTCGTGACCTGTTTCAGTTACGTTTTGTTGAAAGATCCTGAATCATGCTGTCAACGATCCTCTTCTGAATATCTGCATCAAGATTGGTCTTGATAATTTTTTCAGCGCCCTTTACGGCAAGATCAGCAACCTCATTTCTCAGGACATCGAGCGCACGGCGCTTTTCCTGCTCTATTTCTTCTTTTGCCGAGGCAATCATTTTCTGAGCTTCCGACTGAGCTTTCTGAGAGATATCAGCACGAAGTTTTTCGGCAAAATCCCGTCCTTCACGGATAATCCTGTCAGATTCAGCATCAGCTTTTGCAAGCAGTTCCTTGTTTTTACGCAGAATAGCTTCAGATTCATCCTTTGCCTGATGCGCTCGGTCAATGGATGACTGAATGCCTTTTTCCCTTTCTTCCAAAGCTGTGAGAATCGGTCCCCAGGCAATCTTCTTGAGAATAAGCAGCACAATCACAAACGTGATCGCAGTCCAGAAAATAAGACCGGGATTCGGGCTCAGAAGACTACCGGCAAGAAGTATAATTCCTGACGTAAGCATGAACAATGTTTCCTTTAACGGTTAATAAAGCCCGATTGCGACCATGAACAACAGCCGCAATCGAGATATCTTCTGTATTGAGTCTTTACAAGTGCTCAATATTACTTAAGAGCAAGAAGCACGCAGATAACTTCGCCGAACAATGCAACACCTTCGATAAGAGCTGCAGCAATAATCATGGTAGTACGGATATCTGAAGTAGCTTCCGGCTGACGGGCGGTACCCTCAGCGGCTGAAGCGGCAATATTACCAATACCAAGACCTGCACCAATAACAGCCAGACCGGCGCCAAGACCTGCACCTAAATAAGCTAAACCTAAACCTTCCATCTTGTAAGTACCTCCGTTTATTTGTTGTGAGTTTTTTGCTAAGGGATAATTAGCAGTTTTAAAAGCGCTTGAAAAAAAATATCACCATAAGAGAAATTCTGAGATCATATCAATGATGCGCCGTTCCGGCAGCCGGCTCGTCATGTCCTTCGTGCGCAGTAGCAAGGCCGATGAAGAGTGCGGAAAGCATGGTAAAAACAAATGCCTGCAGGAACGCAACGAAGAGTTCAAGCAGATAGATGAAAATGGCAAACGGAACCGAAACAGCAACAGCGACTATGTAACTTTTCAGAATGAAACTGATGAAGATCAGGCTGAGAATGATGATATGACCCGCCGTCATGTTTGCAAAAAGACGAACGGTAAGCGCAAACGGTTTCGTAAACTGACCGATAATCTCAATGGGAACCATGATGATCCAGAGAGACCAGTGCGTCCCTGCGGTAAGGTGCTGAAGATACCCTTTGACACCATGAGCCTTGAATGCGGAAATCTGGGTAACGAAGAACGTGAACACGGACAGAGTCAGGGTAACGTTGACATTCCCTGTAGCTGTTGCTCCGTAGGGAATAAGACCAAGCAGATTACAGAAGAGAATAAAAAAGAAAACCGTCAGCAGGTAGGGAAGATGCTTTTCATAGCCATGACCAATGTTTGACTTTGCTACATCAAGCCTTATAAACTCTACAAGCGCTTCCATGGCATTGGCAAGGCCCTTTGGCGCCTGACGGTTTGTCAGCTTCTTGTAACTGCCGCCGACTGCGGAAAAAACCGTCAAAAGCAGTGCTGCAACCACCCAGAGCATCACCACATGTTTCGTGACCGAAATATCATATCCCCCAACAACTATTTTCGGAAGATTGATGGAACCGAACGGCTCAAAAGCAAAAACAGAGTTATCGAGAATGTGATGCATAATAACATCACCTGCCTTTTCCTCTCCTTCAGGAGCCTCGGCACCATGAGCAGCTTCAGCTGCAGGGGCGGAAACGACCGGAGAAGCAACAGCGGCGACACTGTTTTTAGTGAGGTCTGATGTCTGTGAGGACGCGGCAAAAGCAAGGCCATTCGCATTGAAGAGAAGTGGCACAAGAAGAGCAATAACTTTGAGAAGAGCCTTAGGCTGTATGACGTTTACCCGTTTCATGCAGTTTTCTTTTTCTGTTTGTTTTTCTTTTGATACCCGAGAATTTCAACAATCACATAGATACAGTAAAACGCAAAAAATGAAAAGACAAATTCGTTAACAACTGCAAGGTTCCTGATAATGACAACAGCTACAAGAACCATCAGCAGAAGCAACCGCAAAGTCAGTCCGCCGAAAACAAACTTGGTGAATACCGCTGATTCCTTATCAAGTGCGTAATCAAAAAGCAGATATCCGGCAACAGTATTGGCAACCACCATTATCCAGGCAAGAAATACCGAGTGATAGTCAACACGTCCGGGATCAAGTCCTGCAAAAATAACGCCCCATAAAATGACGGACAAGATACACAACTTAATAAAAAATTCAAACAATGGCTTCATATCTCCCTTCTCTTTCTTGATTAACAACTGCATAAAAGCGATATGCTTTATTTTTTTTTGTTGGCCTGGCGCACTACTTTCATAAGAACAAGAGCCATACCAACCATACCAAGGACAACACCGGCAAGGAGCAGAAGTGGTGAAGTACCAAGCTTGCCATCCGCCCAAAAGCCAAGCAAGACAAAAAAGGCAAAACTTACGGCTATCTGCAGGCCCAGACCCATATAATCCGAAATCGCTCGAACAGAACGCCCGAATTGATCAGGATAGCTCTCTTCATCAGGTTTTCTCATTGTTGAGCATCCTTGTTTGCAGGAAAGATCCGTCATGAACTCGAAGATACTATCTCTTGCTGAAATAATGAACCCTTACACGCATTCTTGCCGACAAACCAAATAAACCTGATAACTGTGTCTCCACAATATATTGTTCCTGAGTGTTTCAGGGAATTCAATGAACTCATTGCCCTGCAGAGCACCAGAAGAGGAGGAGTGAGCGAAGGATCCTATTCCTCTCTGAATCTGGGCTTGAATACCCAAGACAGTGCGGAATGTGTTCATACAAACACCATGCGGCTCTGCAAATCGGCCGGTATCAATCCCCAGAGCATGGTCAGCTCCGTTCAGGTGCATGGCACGGAAATACTGAAAGCTGAAACCCCCGGAAGATACCAGGGTTATGACGCATTCATTACCGACACAAAAAATCTTTTTTTATGCATCTCGACGGCCGACTGTTTTCCGGTGCTTCTCTTTGACCCGATGCATCATGCGGTGGGAGCTGTTCATGCCGGATGGAAAGGGAGTGCCGGGCGGATTGTCATGAAAACTCTTGCTGCCATGCAGAAGCACTTCTGCTCAATTCCATCGGAGTGCATCGCCTATATTGGAACAGGAATTTCCTTGGATGCATACGAGGTTGGCATGGAGGTAGCAAGGGAGTTTCCGGCAGATAACTGTCTGCGTTCCCCTTTTTCGGAAGATAAATACTTGCTTGATCTCAGCGCGGTAAACTACCGGCAGCTGCTGGCATCAGGTATTCCTGCATCGAATATCGAACGATCGCAATTCTGCTCATTTTCAGACAGCAGCATGTTTTTTTCCTATCGGCGCGATAAGGGAACAACAGGACGCATGGCCAGCATCATTGGGGTCAGGTCAGTGAAATAAAAATATTACCTGTACCCCTTGCCATAAGAGCCATAAAGCTCATGTGCCTGACGAGAGATCTCCTCTCTGAAATCCGGGTGCGCAATGCTTGCAAGCGCTTCAGCTCTCTGGCGGAGATTTTTGCCATGCAGGTTGACAATACCAAACTCGGTAACCACATACTGCACATGAGCTCTGGTCGTAACAACACCAGCCCCCATCTTTAGCTGAGGCACAATCCTCGACAACCCTTTACTGGTGGTGGACGGCAGCGCAATAATCGGCTTGCCGCCTTCGGACAGCGCCGCACCGCGTATAAAGTCCATCTGGCCGCCGACACCTGAATAGTATTTCTGACCTATCGAATCAGCACAGACCTGGCCGGTCATGTCAATTTCGAGAGCACTGTTGATAGCGGTCACACGGGGATTTCGCCTGATTTCCCGGGTATCGTTGACATAATCGGAAGGCAGCATCGCAACCAGTGGATTGTCGTCCACAAAATCATATAACTTTCTGGTACCGATAAGAAAACTGGCGACAATAATCTCCTTATGACTCCTCTTTTTACGACCGTTAATCACCCCTTTCTCGACCAGGTCAATAACCCCGTCCGAAAACATTTCAGAATGAATACCCAGATCCTTGTGGCCGGAAAGCGCAGCAAGTGTTGCATCGGGAATAGCGCCAATGCCCATCTGAAGCGTAGCCCCATCCTCAACGATAGAGGCAATATGGCTGCCGATGCGAATCTCAATATCACTCAAGGCGCGTCTTGGTGTTTCCAGAATAGGATCCGACACATCAATCATCGCATGAATCTTGCTGATATGAAGCATCCCTTCACCGTGGGTACGGGGCATGTTCGGATTTACCTGGGCAATAACCAGCTTAGCCGAGTGAACAGCAGCAAGAGTGGCATCGACTGAAACACCAAGAGAGCAGTAACCGTGACGGTCAGGAGGTGAAACATGCACCAGTGCTACGTCAAGCGGAAGAATATTCGTACGGAAAAGGGAGGGTATATCGCTCAGAAAGACAGGAATTGCATCACCGTCTCCGTTCTGAACCGACGGACGAACATTTTTACCGACAAACAGTGCATTCAATCTGAAACTTTCACGGTATTCCGGTCTTGTGTAGGCAGCTTCACCCTCTGTATGAAGACTGACAATTTCAACATTTTTCAACTCAGCCGATCGCTGAACCATCGCTTCGATCAATCGTTGCGGTGTTGCCGCGGCTGTATGCAAAAAAACCCTGTCCCCCGACTTAATTTTTGCTACCGCATCTTCTGCGGAAAGCTTACAATAGTTCATTTAATCCTTTACTTCGTTTATCAAAAAAAAAGAGCTTCAGATTCCGGTGTTCTTCCTGCGAAGATAAGCAGGTGTATCGGGCAGCCCTTTCTGAATTTTATCTTCGTGCTTCCCACTCCCAGTGGTATTCAACGGATTATTATCTGCCTCACGAGGAGCATTTTTCTTATTCTCGGCATCACGAGGATCATGTATCGATAACTGTCTTCTGATATAAGCAGGAATACGCAAATCGTCTTCCTGCCGCTCTGGAAACATAGACGCGGCATGTCTGACCGATGGAGCTGACTGACCTGATCGAAGCCCCTGCACAGGAGTAACCGGAAGCCGGACAACAGGCTCTTTTCCTTCCGTCTGCTCTTTTCGCTTGAAGCCGGTCACAATAACCGTCACCCTTATTTCACCCGATACCTGGGGTTCATCCACATAGCCATTGATAATCTTGGCATCACTGCCGACCTGCTCTTCAATATAGTTCATCGCATCCGACATGTCCCTCATGGTCACTTCGCCGGTAATGTTGACCAGGACGCCTTTGGCTCCCTTGACTGATACTCCTTCAAGAAGGGGGCTGTTGAGCGCATCCGATGAAGCTTTCAGTGCACGGCGATCACCCGCAGCCGCAGCAGAACCCATAACGGCATCTCCGGCACCGGACATGATGCTTCGAACATCAGCAAAATCGACGTTGACATGTCCATGACGGGTAATAATATCCGCAATGCCTTTCGCAGCCCTGTACAAGACATCATTGGCCATGTTGAACGCTTCAGTAGCGCTTACCCCCTCCTCGGCAATACTCAGTATCTTTTCATTTTCAACGAGGATAAGCGTATCGATATATTTACGCAGTTCAGTGATCCCTCCGTCAGCAATCTTCGCCTTGACCTGGCCTTCAAAGTTGAACGGTCTGGTAACAACTCCGATGGTGAGTATGCCCATATTCCTGGCGATCGAAGCAATAACAGGGGCGGCTCCGGTGCCGGTACCCTTGCCCATACCTGCGGCAATAAACACAAGATCTGCGCCTCTCAGCTGAGCGGCAATTATTTCCCGGTCATCATCAGCCGCCTGCCGACCCTTGGCAGGATCAGCACCGGCACCGAGCCCGTTGGTTGCTTTCTTCCCTATCTGCACCCTGAGAGGAGCTTTCGAGTTAAGGAGTGCCTGACGATCTGTGTTGAACACAATATATTCAACGCCACTTATTTTACGGTCAATCATATTGTTTACAGCATTGCCACCACAACCACCGACGCCAACGATTCGTATGGTAACCCCTTTGCCCTGGTCACTGTCGAACAGTCCGGGATCCAGCTCAAATGCCATTGATCAGTTCTCCTCTGTAAAAAGGCTGTTTGTATTATCCTTCATCATAGATTATCCCAGAACTTCTTCATCCGCTCCACAATTTTTTTTCCTGCAGGATTCGGCACCTGCTCCTCAGGTTCCTCCATGATTTGCGCGGGAATTTCAGGCGGAATCACCTCGGCTGTTGAAGTGAAGCTATGATCAGTTGATGAGATATTGTTTTGAAATACATAGGCGACAAGCCCCATAACCGTAGCATACATCGGATTGTTAACAGAACCCTTGATTCCGCCCGACACCCCTTCGGGATAGCCGATCCGGACATCCAGCCCCAGAACATCATGGGCAAGTTCTTCAGTACCCGGCAGAAGAGAGCCACCTCCAGTGATGATTGCACCGGCATTGATATATTCAAAATAACCGGATCTTTTGACTGAATCCCGCACAAGTTCCAATATCTCCATCATCCTTGCTTCAATGATCATCGTCAGCGAACTCTTGGGAAAGGATTTCTGCGGGCGGCCTTCGATACCTTCAATAAGAATATCCTCATCCTCACCGCTGATCGGGTTGTATGCGCAACCATGTTTCAGTTTCAGGTCCTCAGCCACTTCATAAAGAGCCTTCACTCCATGAGCCAGATCATGAGTGACATCATTTGCTGCGACTTTGATAACCTCGGAGTAGCGGATGGCTCCGTCTATATAGATGGCCACTTCCGTAGTGCCTCCTCCAATATCAATGACCACCACACCGCTTTTCTTTTCCCGCTCCTTCATGACCGCCATACCAGAGGCTATCGGCTCAAAGGTAAGCGCACTGATCTCCAGCCCTGCCTTTTCGACACACTGTTTGATATTACGAATCTTTGTTCTCAGACCGACAACAATATATGCGCTGCCTCGCATCGTCGTCCCTGCCATGCCTATCGGGTCAAGAAGTCCCTCCTGATCATCAACAATGAATTCCTGAGGAATGACATGAATAATTTCATGGTCAATATCCAGATACCTGATGTTGGTCTTGGCCTTTTCAAGAAAACGCTTTACATCGGATTCATTAACAATCCCTGTCTGGTTGATGCTGATTTCCGAATTACTGTGAATACAGTGGACATGCGCTCCGGAAATTCCAACATTGACGCCGAGAATACGAATGGACGACTCCCGCTCGGCATCTGCGACAGCAGCCTTGATCGCTTCAACGGTCTTATTGATATTGACGACCGTTGCCCGCTGAAGACCATCGGAATTAGAACGTCCTTTTCCAAGAACATTGAGTTTTCCTATTTCATCTTTTTCGGCAACAACAACGCACACCTTGGTTGTGCCGATATCAAGACCTACCGCGATATTGCTTTTCAGCATTTTTCTATTCCTGCATGATTATCACTGAAGTGTATCCTGCTTCATCTCAGGCGAGACTAAATCCTTGGTAAAGACCCGCTCTCTGAACCTCAGATCCACAGTTCCATAAGATCCAAAACCCTTTTTGGAAATAACTCTTTGCCAGAATATCTCAAATTTTTTCAACTTTTCCTTGAAATTACCATCATTACCAACAATAAAACGAGTTGGAGCCTGGACTGCAAGACAGTATGTCATATTGTTTTGTTCAAAATGGAGTTCGCGAATAAGAAGTCGCGCATAATCACTCATAGAAAATGCCTCAACAAATTGACGGAGCAGTTCGACATCACGACTGTCAAGCTGCCGCAGACTATCCCCCGCCGCTTTGAACCGGCTTATACCGGAAACTCGAAGCAATTTCGGGAACTGCTCCGACGACTGTTTTATTTCAGGGTAAAGAAATCCTTCAGTGTCAATAGCAAGGGTTTGTCCATTCATTTCCGTCAAGGCCATCGGCACGCGCTCGGTAACCCTGATCCGGACAATTCCATTCAGTTCCTTGCGGATCGCGGCATCCCTCACATAAGGAAAGAGCATAATCCTCTTTTTTAATGCTTCGATATCAAGTTCCTGCAGCCTTCTGCCTTTATAGACATTCATGCTTGATGACAAATCCTTTGCGACAGGACTTGAAACCCCCTCAACAAGAACATCCCTTACAACAACCTCGCTCGTCCATTGGGACGAATAAAAAGCCAGTGCCGCAAGAACGCACAACGCTATGACGACAGTAAACGCCCTCATTCTCCCGTTATCGGAATTACCCGAAACAGGATCGCATCCATTTGCACCCGCATCGGCACCGTCAAGAGATGACTGAGCGACGGTGTCAGGGAAATGACCCTGATCTTCCTGTTGTTCTGAATCAGGCATAAATAAAGGCTTTCTCAAATCCTGTCATCGTATCGCCTCATGCCCGCAGAGCTTCCTCACGGCAGACTTCGGCAACTCTTGTAGCAAGGGAAGTAATATCTCCGGCACCCATGAAAAGGAGCATGTTCCCATTGACTCCATGTTCTACAAGTGCTGAAAAGAGAGTCTCCCGGTCGGCAATAAACTCGACATGCTTTCCGCCGGCCTTTCGAACAGCAAGAGCAACCAACTCCCCGCTGACTCCCGGATAATCCAACGCTTTTTCACGGGCTGGATAGACATCGGCTACATAAACAATATCCGCTCTTGAAAGTGCCCATCCGTATTCATCGGCAAACTCCCTGGTACGGGAAAATAAATGTGGCTGAAAAACAGCAATGATTTTTGAATCCGCCCATCCGCTTTTTGCCGCTTTGACGGTCGCCTTGACTTCAGAAGGGTGGTGTGCGTAATCATCAACCACCATAAGTCCGGCACTATTGTCGTATTTCACCTGAAACCTTCTTCTCATACCGCTGTACCTGCCAAGCCCCGCAATCAAACGCTCCGGCATGATCCCCAGCTCAATTCCTGCTGAAAAAGCTGCCAAAGCATTAAGAACATTGTGTCGACCGGGTACATTGATGCAGACATCCCGATACTCACTGCCATAGGCCTGGAGTGTAAAAATGGCTCGTTGTTTTTCAAGCACAATGTCCGTTGCCATCACATCAGCCGGCTCGTCAATCCCAAACGTCGTATGAAGACGGTTCATTAACGGTATGATTTTTCTGATCTCCGGCCAGTCCACACAACAAATCACTCGCCCGTAAAACGGCACTTTGTTGGCAAAAACAATGAAGGCCTGTT
This sequence comes from uncultured Chlorobiaceae bacterium, assembly GCA_903869365.1. GTDB lineage: Bacteria > Bacteroidota > Chlorobiia > Chlorobiales > Chlorobiaceae > Chlorobium. The sequence goes on along the minus strand of CAIPYV010000037.1, from coordinate 26,104 downwards.
TCAGCTCTTCGAGCGTACCATAGGTATCCATGTGTTCGGACTCAAGACTGTTGACAACAGCAATGGTAGGGGTAAGTTTTAAAAAAGCACGGTCATACTCATCGGCCTCGATCACCATATACTTACCCTCTCCGACAACAGTACTCCCTTTCAGATAGTCCGATATCCCGCCAATCATGACCGTAGGAGACTCTCCCGACTCGATAAGCATGGTGGCGATCATGGCGGTAGTGGTTGTCTTGCCATGGGTGCCGGCAATGCATATCCCATATTTATAGCGCATAAGCTCACCGAGCATCTCATCCCGTTTAATAACAGGAATACCGGCTTTTTCGGCTGCCAGAATTTCTATGTTCTCTTCCGGTCTGATCGCTGATGAGTAGACAACAACATCGCATGATGCAATCTGCTCAGCCCGATGTCCCCGATAGATTATTGCTCCATGCTCGGCAAGTTTTTCAGTTACCTCGCCAGATGAAAGATCAGAGCCGGAAACCCCGAAGCCAGACTTCAGAAGCAGTTCTGCTATAGCACTCATTCCGGCTCCTCCGATTCCAACAATATGAACGCTTTTTGTTTTCCCAAGTTCCATGTGTGAGCTCTCTTTCTTAATGTTTTTTTCCAAGACCAATGATTCTGAGAGCAAGCTGATGGGCTGCTTCCGGATATGCCAGTTTGCGGGACGCAACTCCCATGTTTTTCAGTTTTTCCGGATTAAGCAACAGTTCCAGAATAGTCTTGACCGATCGCTGTTCACCGAGGACGGCATCATCAATCATAAGAGCAGCCCCGTTACTGACAAGCGCCCTGGCATTATACCGCTGATGATCTCCGGTCGCATAAGGATAGGGAACAAGAACCGATGGCTTCCCAAGATTGGTAAGCTCGGCAATCGTTGATGCACCTGCCCGACACAACACAAGGTCAGTCGCACTGTACGCTGAGCCCATATCTTCAATGTACGGAGCCAGCCATACATAAGGAGATGGCACAACCTGCTTTTTTATCCGCTCGAAATCAAGTGCACCTGTCTGCCAGAGAAGATTTGCCGAAACAGTGATCTCGTTCAGGTGCTCAAGCACGGCATTGTTTATCGAGCGAGCTCCACGACTCCCTCCAAAAACAAGAAGGGTGGGGCGCTTTTCCTGAAGATTGAAGCAGCCTCTAGCGACTGACGAATCCTGATGCTCAAACGAACGCGCAGGATTGCCTGAAACAAAGACGCTCTTTTTTTTGACCATAAATACTCTGGCCTCTTCAAAAGAGAGATGCACTTCACAGGCAAGTATTGAAAGCAGTTTTGTCGTTACACCAGGAAATGCGTTTTGTTCCTGGATGAGTGTTTTTTTACGCAGAAGCTGAGCTGCAAGAAGCAACGGAGCACTGACAAACCCACCTGTTCCGACAACGACATCAGGATTTTCGTGACGAACAAGCGTAATCGCACGCCACAAGGCCACTGCAAAATCGTTAAGAACGCTGACATTGGCAATCATATCGGTAAGTGTCCGCCCTCTTTTCAACCCTCTGACAGGAATAAGATGGAGCTGAAAGCCGAGTCTCGGCACTTCGGTCGACTCTATACCTCCAGCAGTACCAGCAAATGAAATACCAATATTGGAAACAAGCTTCTGGAGTTCTCCTGCCATAGCGACGGCCGGGTATAAATGGCCACCCGTTCCGCCACCGGCAAAAAGCACCTTCATGCCATCTCCCTTGCTGACGCATCGGACTGAACACTCTTTTCCAACGCCCATTTCTTGTAACGTGATATACTGATAAGAATGCCGACTCCGAGAGAGTTGAGCAGAAGTGCGGTACCGCCGTAGCTGATAAACGGAAGCGCTACACCGGTGGTCGGTATCAGATGACAGGCAACAGCAATATTGATAAAAGCAAAAAGAGTAATCGCCATGGTAATACCTGCGGCAACGTATTTTCCGAAATTATCAGGAGCGTGCTTGGCTATAATAAGGCCACAGACCAAAAAAACCGTAAAAAGCGCTATGATGGCAACAGCTCCGACCATCCCGTATTCCTCTCCGATAACAACAAACACCAGATCATTATACGACAGCGGGAGATACTCCCTTTGCTTGCTGGCCCCTATACCGAGGCCAAACAAACCTCCATTTCCCAGGCCGATCAAAGCCTGAACAACCTGATAGCTTATCTCTTTTTCATTCTTGCTGGTAAATGAGTGCAGACGGTGAAGTCGATAAGGCGCAGCAATGGCAAAACCCACGGCAAATGGAATAAGCAGCAAAAAAGTCGTAAGGAGATGGCGAATTTTGACTCCGCCTATAAACATAAGCATAAAGCCAATCAAGGCAATAAGCGATGCCGTGCTGAAGTTCGGCTCAAAGGCCACAAGAGCGACAACAACCATCAGGATCGTGAGCAGAGGATAATAAGAGTTATTGAGGTCTCTTATATAACTCTGTTTTTCGCTTATCAGCCTTGAAAAATGAAAGATAATCGCATATTTCGCAAAATCAGATACCTGAAAGGAAAATGACCCGATTCCTATCCAGCGAGCCGCTCCTGAAATCCGTCCAATACCTTTCAAGACAAGAAGCGAAGTCAGAAGAAGAATACTGCCAACAAGAAATATCTTGCTGATCTTACAGAAAAAATGATAGTCAAGGTGCGCAATCATTACTATGGTAATGATGCCCAGCAAAGAAAAGGTAAGCTGACGCCATAAAAAATATTCAGAACTTAAATAATTTTTTTTAGCCCACTCCGCTCCGCTACTGTAGACGATAACTACGCCGATGCACATGAGAACGGCAACAATGAGCATCATTAATTTTCCGGCAATCCCCTCTTCGCGTGAAGGCAGCGAAAGCGATTCAGCAGGATCGACCATTATATAATCAGAAATTCTATCTCTCTTCAGCATGGTTGTAAGTGATAAACACATTGTTTGAACTTTATACCACGATCCTCGAAATTCTCAAACATGTCGAAACTGGCGCATCCGGGAGAGAACAGCACCGTCTCTCCTTCAACCGCCGCTCCTGAGGCAAGGGAGACAGCATCTTCAAGTGAAAGCGCCTCTTTGACAGGAACAATGCCTTCAAATGCTGAAGTAATCTTTGCCTTTGACTCACCTATTGCAATAAGGAAAGAGACTTTTTTTCTGACAAGCCCGGCAATAGAGGTATAATCGTTACCTTTATCCCGCCCGCCGGCAATAAGAACACAACTTCCCTGTACCGCTTCAAGCGCCTGACGCATGGCATTGATGTTTGTGGCTTTTGAATCGTTGACCCAGTCAGCTCCGTTCACCGTCATGATAAATTCCTGACGGTGTTCAACCCCTTTGAACTCTCTGAGAACCGATCGAACAACCTCATAACTGATCCCCAGAGCCATTGCTGCAGCAATGGCTGCGAGCACATTAGAGATATTATGGCGCCCTCGAAAACTGTTTTTCAGAAACGCTGAAATCACCATCACCTGCTCTTCCCCGCTGGCAGTACGCACCACAATCGTCTCCCCTTCTAACGCAACAATACGACAGTCACTTGCGCCTCCATGCAGAGGCTCCAAACCAAACGGGACAATGTTGAAGGGGAAATGCCCGCCTCTAAAATGCTCACTGAGCAGAGCATCATCCTCATTATAAATAAGCGTATCTCCAGCACACTGGTTCGCATAGATCCTGAATTTAGCCGCTGCATACCGCCGCATATCACCTTCATAGCGGGAGAGATGATCCGGTGTAATATTAGTAATGACAGCCACATCCGGCCTGAAGGCATAACAGCGCTCAAGCTGGTAACTGCTCAGTTCGACAACAGCTACATCCCCAGGGTTCATATCCTGCGCCTTTGAAGAGAACGGCACCCCGATATTACCGACACTGTATGAGCGATACCCCTGCTGATGACCATCAGCCTCGCAGATATGATGAATAAGCGTCGATGTCGTCGTTTTGCCATCGGTGCCGGTAATACCGACAATTCTTGCCTTGCAGAAAAGAGCTGCTATTTCGATTTCGCTGAGAATTGGAATGCCTTTGGACTCAAGAGTTTTTACAACCTGAACTTGAGGCGAAATTCCCGGACTGATGACACAAAAATCAGCATCACAGACTCTCTCTGAATGCCCTTCATGTTCAACGGCTATCTTCAGCCCCTGAAGACGCAACATCTCATGTTCTTCAATCCGGCCATGATCACTGAGCAACACCTCGGCACCTGCTCTGCGGAGAAGTTCCGCTGCAGCAATTCCGCTCTTTCCTGCACCGATAACCGATACTTTTTTACCCGATAGATTCATAGCCATTATCTCAGTTTTAAGGTCATGAGACTGACAAGAAAAAATAGAATCGCCACAATCCAGAACCTTATCACAATCTTTTGCTCAGCCCAGCCTTTCAGCTGAAAATGGTGATGAAGAGGTGCCATCAGAAAGATTCGCTTTCCATAACCAAACCGCATCTTCGTGTACTTGAAATAGAGTACCTGCAGGGAAACTGAGAGCGTTTCAAGCACAAAAACGCCAGCAATCACCGGCAGAAGCAGCTCCTGTTTAATCAAAAGCGCGATTACGGCAATAGCACTGCCGAGTGCCAGAGAGCCCGTATCGCCCATAATAATTTCGGCTGGATTTGAGTTAAACCACAAAAAACCAACGCAGGCCATAACAATCGCCATGCTGACAACTGCAACTTCTCCGCCTCCGGGTATAAAAGGAATATTAAGATAGACGGCATAAACGGCATTTCCCGCGAGGTAGGAAAAACCACCAAGACCCGTCACCACAATAGCAGACGTGCCAGCCGCAAGACCATCAAGCCCGTCAGTAAGATTTACAGCGTTAGACACTGCGGTAATAATGAAAATGACAATCGGTATATAAAAAAAACCGTAATCAAGAGTAAGATTTTTAAAAAACGGCACCGTCGTCGTAGAAAGAAGCACCGAAAAAGCTGGATCAAACCAAGTGTAAAGACCAATAATACAACCGAGAGAGACCTGCCCGATAAGCTTGTAACGAGCCGAAAGCCCGCCTTTGATTTTCATCACGACTTTGCGGTAATCATCGATAAAGCCGATGCCGCCCATCCACAGCATAGCCAGCATAATCAGCCAGACATGCGGATCATTGAATTTTGACCAGAGCAGCACCGAAATCTCTACAGAAAAAATAATCAGCAGTCCTCCCATGGTAGGAAGCTTTTTCTTCTTTTTGTGTTCCGGAGGCGCCTCCTCCTTGATTGGCTCTATGAAACGGGTCTGCAGATATCTGATAAATCGAGGGCCGAAAAAGAGCGTAATCAACAACGCTGTAATCGCGGCAGCGCTCGCCCTGAAGGTGAGATACTCAACAACACGAAGCACCGGAGGGTGAAAAACATCGTTGATATACTTTAATAAATAATAAAACATACCCTATTCTTACCTTGTTATTGTTCGTGCGTTGAGAAGCGCTTCGACAACCTGTTCAAGCTTCATACCCCTTGATCCCTTAAAAAGCACAACATCACCTTCATGCACCACATCAAGCAACACATCCAACAGTTTTTCGCAGCTCTCAAAATGACCTCTGCAGCAGCCTGGGGCTTCCCGGCAGATCAACCTCGCCTTGTCTCCATAAGTAAACAATAGGTCTACAGAGCTCATTTGAATATATCTGCCAATTGTTTCATGTTCAACATCCGCCGCCGATCCAAGTTCAAGCATATCTCCAAGAACAGCAACTCTTTTCCCGCTGCACTGCAGATCACAAAGTGCATTGATCGCAAGGCGCATTGAATCTGAATTGGCGTTATAGGTGTCATTCAGTACCCTGATGCCGCAAGCATCAACGACCTCAAGGCGTTTCCAGCCGGCAGCGGGAATCAGGCGTTCAAGCCCCTCCGTGATCTGGCGCATCGAAAGCCCGAAATGCCGTCCTACTGCGGCGGCAGCCACCGCATTGATAACATTGTGCTTACCGGTTAAATTAAGGGTCACCTTTTCTGAACCGGAACCTGAACATAACATGAATGAAACACGGCCATCACTCTCCACTGAAATATCCCGACTCCAGCATGAACAATCATCACTTTCCCCTGTTCCGTACCTGATACTTCCAGCGAGTCCAGCACCTGCCGCTTGCAGACGGGGATCATCGGTATTAACAAAAACGATACCGCCACGCTGCTTCATATCCTCGAAAAGTTTCAGTTCAGCCTCGGCAACACCATCAAGATCAAAAAGAAACTCGAGATGTTCATGGCCGATATTGGTCAAAAGAGCGTGAGTAGGTTGCCCGATTCCGGTAAGCAGTTCCATCTCTTCGGGGTGATTAATCCCCATCTCAACAACGGCAATGTCGGTATCCTGCCTGAACTGCAGAAGCGTGAGAGGAACGCCAAGATGATTGTTCCTGTTTCCCCGGCTCATTTGAACCTTGAATCCGGTTGCCAGTACCGATGCAACCATCTCTTTGGTTGTTGTCTTTCCATTACTGCCGCCAATAGCCACAACAGGAATAGAAAACGTCCCTCGGTATATCATGGAAAGCTGCTGCAATCCTGCCACAGGGTCTTCGGTGACAATAAACCGTTTTCCCTGAGGAGGTGCAACCGAACCCTGAGCCTCATACCACTCCCGGCTGATCATCGCCCAGCTTGCGCCTTTGTCAAAAACGTCGCCAATGTAACTGTGCCCATCTGTTTTCTCTCCCTTGAGGGCAATAAAGAGCTCGCCTCCTGTCACCTCTCTTGAATCAATAACCACGACCGGATCAACAATGGCAAGGGGCAGGAACTCCTCCTCTGCAGCAACAACCTGTCCGAACGTCATAAAATCCTGAACACTCAATACACCTTTCACTCTTTCTCCTTCTCCGGAAGTCCGGAACAATATTGCTCGATATATTTTTTAATCATATCACGGTCTGAAAAGAAATATTTTTTTCCGGCAATCTCCTGATACTGTTCATGTCCTTTCCCCGCCACGAGGAGAATATCTCTCCGTTTAAGCATCGAAAGGGCGCTCCTGATGGCTTCTGCCCTGTCACTGATCCTCCTGTAATGACCCTTGGTGATACCGCTTGCAATGTCATCAAGAATGGTCTCAGGCTCCTCATCCCGCGGATTATCGGAAGTAAGAATAACTTCATCGGCTATTTCCGAAGCAATACGTCCCATTGCAGAACGCTTACCCTTATCCCTGTTACCACCGCACCCGAAAACCACGACAAGTCGGGAACCCTCAGACTTGAGAGTGTGCAGGGTATCAAGCGCTTTGTAAAGCGCATCAGGAGTATGGGCATAATCAACAAAAGCACTCCACCCCATACGAGTGTCACGAACTCGCTCCATTCGCCCGTCGACAGCAGAAACTGCGGAAAGGGATTGACATATCTTTTCTGGAAGCAGTCCCATTCCTGAACCTACGGCAGCTGCCTCCAGAACATTCATAACATTGAACATACCGGGAAGCCTGACCTTCATCTTGATGAGAGCTTCAGGAAAATGAAGTTCAACAATACTGGACTCAATGGTACTCTCGATGATATCAGCCTTAAAATACCTGCTGCATGTCAGTGACTGGCGAACCCCGCTCTGCAGGGTACAGCAGTATTGTTGTTCATGATCCACAGGGGCCGCCATCTGAGAAGCATAAGGATCATCGATGTTAAACACTCCAAACCCGTCGGAACTGAGCTGATCAAAAAGCTGCTGCTTGGCCACCGCATACTCCTGCATGGAGGTATGAAAGTCAAGGTGCTCCATGGTCAGGTTGGTAAACACCGCAGCATGAAACCGGATACCGTAAACCCGCTGAAGGACGAGAGCATGGGAGGAGACTTCCATAACAACAGCTTTGCAACCTGCCTCAAGTATCTCGCGGAAAAGTGCGTGAAGTGCGTGTGCCTCAGGAGTAGTACGATCAAGTACAATGTTCCGATCTCCAATCATGCAGAGATTTGTCCCGATATACCCTGAAGCAATACCGTTCGAATTGAGCATTGCTGTGATCAGCTTTGCCGTGGTGGTTTTACCATTCGTACCCGTAATCCCGATAATCAGCAAACGGTCAGAAGCATTTCCATAAAAAATACGGGCCGCCTCAGCAAGAGCCTTGCGTGTATCGGAAACAATAATATAGAGGCAGGATTCTGCTGTTTCCTGCGGAAGCTCTTCACAGATAACCGCATGAGCTCCGCGCTGTATCGCACTGCCGATAAACTGGTGACCGTCCGCACAATACCCTCTCACTGCTACAAACAGTGAACCCGGCACGACCTCTCTCGAATCGCTGGTAACCATGCGAAGAGGATCAACAGATCTGGTATTGCCCGCAAGCGCCCTATAGGTAATCCCCTTAAGCAACTCCTCCGGCGAGAGCGCCATCTGGACGAAGTCTCCCGTCAAGGCTGCCATGAGGATGCTTTGTTCATCGTCGTTGATACCAGTGTCACTTTAATTATCTGGTTCTTTTGCACCTTTTGGCCCGGGGCAATACTCTGTCGGGTAACAGATCCGTCCATATCTCCTGAACATTCCATCGCCAGGTTATGCCATTTCAGCAAACGCTGGGCATCATGCCCTTGAAGACCCGTAAGTTCTGGAACAACAACAGTCGATACTGAATCAAGAGCGACCTTTTCCGCAGAACAGAAGGAAAGCTTTTTCTGGATATCCTCTGAACAGGCAATCATTCTTGCCGAGATACTGGAAAAGACCGGTGCCGCAACCGTCGCGGCATAATAGGCCGGTTTTGGATTTTCTACAATCACTATAATAGCATATCGGGGTGCTTCAACCGGAAAATACCCTACAAATGAAGAGACATAAACAACTTTAGCATAAGAACCTCCCTCAGAACGGCTGGCAGCACGCCTTGCAGTTCCAGTCTTGCCTGCTACAGTAACGCCTGGCACTGCTGCATTTTTCGCTGTTCCGCTATCCACAACCGCCTGAAAATACTCCTTGCCGAGATATCGTGCTGTCGGAGCCAACACAACCCTTCGGACTATCTTGGGAGCACATTCCCAGACAATTTTGCCTTCAGCATTGACAAGCCGCTTTATAATAAAAGGCCTCATCAACTCTCCGTCATTTGCAATGGTCGCATAAGCCTGCAATATCTGCAATGGAGTCGTCATAACCTGATAGCCAAATCCCATCCAGGGAAGTGTTGTTCTATCCCACCGCTTCAGCGACCGGACTCTTCCGGGAGACTCATCAAGCAGTCCAATACCTGTTTTACTTCCAAATCCATACTTCACCGTATAGTCATAGAACTTTTCACTCCCGACCTCCATCGCCGTCCTGGCTGCAACAACATTGCTTGAATGCATGATAGCCTCACGAAACGATATATCTCCATAGGGTTCATGATCCCTGATAACAAGATTATAGAGGGGCATAAGCCCATTCATGCCATTCACCCGGTCTTCAGCTTTTCTTTTCAGGACTTCCGTGGCGGCAGATGCCATGACCAGCTTGAACGTTGACCCTGGTTCATAACTGTCAGTCACCGCCCTGTTACGCGACCTGTCATAAGTCCATGTTGCTCCCTTATTGAGATCAAACGTTGGATTATTGGCCATGGCAATGATCTCCCCCGTACGAACATCCATAACAATACTTACAGCGGCATCAGCATGAAACTTATCGACCGCCTTTGCCAGTTCGTCTTCGACAATGCTTTGAATATCGGCATCGATGGTTAACTCAACACTATATCCTTTTATTGACTGCTGAGGCGGGGCATCAGGAGCAGGATAACGCTTTCCATCGGATGACTGCTGAAAAGTTATCATCCCGTCACTCCCCTTCAGCTCCTTGTTGAGCTGCCGTTCGATCCCGCAGATCCCATTGTTTTTGCTATCAGTACTTCCTATCACCTGGGATGCAACGTTCAGGTAAGAGCGCTGCGGAACTTTTTCAAAAGAGACTCCAAAAATCTTTTCCTGTATAATCGGCAGAGCTTTTGCCACTGGAATTTTCTGACCAAGCACTACCTGTCCTTTAGAACGACGTAATTTATTGAGATAAAATTCTTTTTTTCCCCCAATAGACCGGGCAAACACCGCTGCAACAGCCTCGGTGTTATCAAAAAATTTCTGTTTTCTGGTCACCTTATCAAGAACCGGATTGCCTTTTCCATTCAATAACGGTGTATTTTTAATAGACTTGAGATCAGCAGAGAAGGTAATGGATTCGATACTTTCCGCAAGAATACGAGCATGCCGATCAAGAATGGTGCCCCTCAAAGCTTTCTCTGTTATCACCCGCTCATACTGTCGTGCTGCTTTCTTCTTGTATTTTGTAACATTGACCACTTGAATATTCAGCAACGTCACAATGATTGCTGCGATAAACAAAGCAAAAACAACAACAACAATACCAAGTCGCATACCGAACTCATGATCATTCTGATTCTCGATGTTATGCTTTTTATGCATGAGTCTCCTGTTCGTTTAGCGACAAATCATTTACGGATCAAGCTCAACAGCAGGGACACTGGAAGCTGTAATCCCAAGTGAGGCAGCGGCTTGTGTAATATTATGAATACTATGCAGTTCATGCACTTTCAACTCCTGTGCCGTGATCACACTGTATCTCATCTGTATCTGCTCGCGAAGCCTTTCATTCTGTTTCGCAAGATTGATGATGGAAAGGGTATTATGTATCTGGAAGAGAACAATCCCTGTACCGAACAACAGATACACAAAAGCCTTCGGTCGCAACAACGCGCCGATATCAAACTTACGCGCATTACTGAGCAGCTCCCTGAATCCGGAATATTTAGAACTTTCGAGTTGAAAAATCTTTTCTACCCCGCCAGTTCGCCCGGCAACAAAACCATTATTGACATGCACAATGATTTCCCTGTTATAGTTTTTCAATGACCCTCAATTTCGCACTTCTTGCCCTCGGGTTTGCATCGATCTCTTGCTCGGCTGCAACGAGAGGTTTACGGGTAACGAGTGATATGGTGCCCCGTTCAAGAGGCTCCCTCAAACCGACACCTTTGGGCCCCCAGTCGCTCCTAGCTTTCTCGGCAAAAACAGTTTTGACGATCCTGTCCTCAAGAGAGTGATAACTGATGACTGCCATTCTGCCATGATCATCAAGGCAATCGATACTCTCATAAAGCGCACGGCGGAGCACTTCGAGCTCACGGTTCACCTCAATTCTCAATGCCTGAAATACTCTTGAAAGTGTCTTGATAATCTTATCCCGACCGACAGCATTTCCGCGAATAATCCCGGCAAGTTCCTGTGTCCTGTTAATCGACCCGTTTTTAAGACGGTATGCTACAATTGCCCTGGCAATGCTGCGACTTCTGGGCTCCTCTCCATACCGGTAAAAAAGCCTTGCAAGCTCTTTCTCCTCATAGGTGTTGACAATATCACCAGCACTGAGCGCAGAGTCCATATCCATCCTCATATCAAGCGGTCCTTCCCTGAGATAACTGAACCCCCGTGCTGCAGTATCAATCTGAAACGATGATACCCCAAGATCAAGCAGAATACCCGTAACCTTCGGCTGTAACCCTTTTTCACCGCAGACACTCTTGACCATAGAGCCTATCGCCTGGAAATTCCCTTTAACCAGAACCGTTCGAGCTTCGAAATCCTTGAGCTTTTCAGCGGCCTCCTGTAATGCAGCGTCATCCTGGTCAATCCCTATCAGCACAGACCCTTCACTATAACCCGCCTTTTGAAGAGCACGCAGTATCGCCAGCGAATGACCGCCACCTCCAAGAGTCCCGTCAACATAAATTCCAGGTTTTGTGACAAGAAAAGCGAGAATTTCTGACACAAGAACTGGCTCGTGATAAGAATATTGTGCCATCCGAGTTAAAAATACCTTCCTGCAAGAGACGAAAAACGCCCTGCACTCTCCTGCAAAACTGACAGAAGGCGCTCCGGATCCCAGATAATCATTTTTGTATCGCCACCTATAATCACGACATCTTTTGTAATACCCGCATGCTCAAGAAACTCCCTTGACAGTGCAATTCTTCCCTGACGGTCGAGTTCCACGGTTTCAAGGCTTTCATACATCAACGTCTTCAACAGACGCTCTTCAGGGTTGAAATCAGAAAGAGCAGAAATAGTTTTTCTCATATCAGCCCAGATAAACGGCTCATAAAGCTCAAGGGAGCGATCAGGCGCTTTCATAATATAAAGCCCTTCCGAATCAGCTAATGTACGTTCTTCATTGCCGATAACAGCTCCTTTACCGAAACACCTGCGAAACCTGGCAGGAATCATCAGTCGCCCCTTTTCATCAATGGTATGTCTCTCTTTTCCAATAAAACCGGCCATGATGATGATTGAAATCGGTTCCTGCCATGCAATAACTGCCCACAAAACCAGCTGATATCACCTGCAGCCGGGAAAAAAAAAGAAAAACATCATTGAAACGAGTATTTCCACCCATTTTTTACCACAATTCACCACCTAAAATGTAGAAAAAAAGGACGCACTAAAAAAATATTCAGCTATTTTATCCGATAGCAGCTATGTATATTTTAAGAGCAGAGATCGCCATGAAAGCAGTGTACAGCGAAATTGTGGTGGACGGATATAATTTAATTCATAAACTTTACCCTTCTCCGACCTCAACATCGCTTGATGCATTGCGACAGGAGACAGAGAGACGTCTGCTCCGTTTTCAGCGGAATACACCATGCCCTGTCACCATTGTGTATGATGGTAAAGGCGGTCAGAGAGAGTGTGCTTTCGGTGTTCCATTGCATGTCGTGTATACCCCTGCCTCGAAAAGCGCCGATCTATGGATAATAGATTACGTAAAATCGTTGAACCCAAAAGTAAAAATGGTTACTATTGTTAGTTCGGACGATGAGATTCGCCGGTATGCAGCAGCATTCGGCGCCAAGTGCGTTAAATCCGAGGTATTTGCACTGCAGCTCAAAAGGACAGAGAGTGCGGAGCCTCAGCAAGGCAAACGCACCGGTGACAAACATCTCTCCTTCAAAGAGAAAAAATTCAACGAACAATTGCTAACCGATCAAGAAGTTGACCGATGGATGCAGCTCTTCAATCGCAACAAATCTTAAGCTCATCCCTGCACATTTTCTTATACTTTTGATCGGTCTTTATAAGCCTCATTTAACCACAATCATTATGATGTCAGACAGGACATTAAACAACACCGCACATTGGCAGGAGCTGGACGAATGGCGAAAGAAAATCGATGCCATTGACCAGCAGTTGGCTTCCCTGCTTTGCGAAAGGCTGCATTGCGCTCAAAATATCAGCTCCCTGAAATCGATAATCGGAGAACAGGTCCTTCAGCCTGAACGGGAAAAAGTGGTGCTGAGCAATGTGCTCATTCATGCTGACTCCCCACTGAAAACCTGCACGCTGGAAAAGATCTACCGCTGCATCCTTGAAGAGAGCCGTCTTTTTCAGCATGAGTGGAAAAAAAGTCAGCAAGACATGCATACCAGCTCTTAGACTCACTTCACCATGATTTTCAAAAAAACGTTTCCGCGTCAACTGTCCATAACGGTTGCAACAATGCTGCTGGTAGCATTTGCATACGTTTTTTTTATGCCGGGGATCAATACAACCACACGAAAAACAAACCTTATTATTCACCGGGGAATGGGCTTTAAACCCATTGTTGATGCATTGCTCCGAAACGGCTCAATCAAGAGTAAATGGCCGATCCTCTTAACCGGCAGCATTTTCCCAAGGCTGAACAATATCAAACCTGGCCGATACTCCATACCGTCAGGCATGTCTAATTTCTCACTTTTATATTATCTGCACACCCGCAAGCAGGATGAAGTTCGTGTCACGATCCCCGAAGGCATGAATCTCCGTCATATTGCACGCCTCCTCTCCCGGAAGCTTGATCTGGATGCTGCTGCATTCATGGCAGCAGCAAACGACCGGCAACTGCTTGCCAAACACAACATTGCAGCCAAAAATGCAGAAGGCTATATTTTTCCGGGAACCTATAACATTTTATGGGCAAGCCAACCAGAGGAGGTTGCGGATTTTCTTATCGGACAATTCAGGCATTTTTATACCGACAGATTACAGTCAACTGCCGCTTCAAAAGGCTTGAATGAAAAAACTTTGCTGACACTTGCCTCGATTGTGGAAGCAGAAACCCCGGTTAACCAGGAAAAACCTCTCGTAGCAAGTGTCTACCTTAACCGGCTGAAGCATAATGTTCGACTGCAGGCAGATCCGACTGTTCTGTACGCCCTTGGCGGATCAGCCCGAAGAATTTTCTACAAAGATCTCACGACGGACTCTCCCTATAATACCTATCGCCATAAAGGCCTTCCTCCCGGACCTATATGCAACCCCGGTGCTGCCGCGATTCTGGCGGTACTTAACCCTGCTGATACAAAGTACCTCTACTTTGTTGCCACAGGAAAAGGAGGGCACAATTTTGCCGAATCGCTGTCGGAGCATAATATAAACGTCAAAAAGTACCGCATCACCCGTCACAATACCTTGCGCTGATCTGGATGAACAAAAGATACCGTCTGCCGCTGTCGGGTAAATTGATTATGTTATAGATTTCCTACATGAAAAGAGTGAATTTTTTTCAATCAACAGTACGTAACAATGCAGAAAAAAACGCTGTCTGACCTATCAGTCAAAGGTAAACGGGTAGTAATGCGGGTTGATTTCAACGTTCCCCTCGACGACCATAAAACAATTACTGACGACAAAAGAATCTTTGAATCACTTCCTTCCATCAAAAAAGTTATAGCCGATGGAGGCCGTCTTATTTTGATGTCTCATCTGGGGCGGCCAAAAGGAAAAGTCAACCCTGATTTTTCCCTTGCCCCTGTTGCGGCAAAACTTGCCGAGCTTCTCGGTTCACCCGTGACCATGGCAAAAGAGTGCATTGGAGCTGAGGTGACAGAACAAGTGCTTGCCATGAAGGACGGGGATGTTATGCTGCTTGAAAATCTGAGATTTCACCCCGAGGAGGAAGCAAATGACCCTGATTTTTCAAAAAAGCTGGCTGAACTCGGTGAAGTCTACGTCAATGACGCTTTCGGGACAGCACACAGGGCCCACGCTTCAACAGAGGGAATTACTCATTTCATAACAACAGCTGTTGCGGGCTATCTGATCGAAAAGGAGCTGCTCTATCTTGGAAAAGCACTGCAGGAACCTGAGCGTCCGTTTGTCGCAATTCTCGGCGGTTCAAAAATATCAGGAAAAATCGATGTTCTCGAAAACCTTTTCAAAAAAGTTGATACTGTCCTTATCGGTGGCGCCATGGTCTTCACCTTCTTCAAGGCACAAGGTTATAACATCGGGAAATCTCTGGTCGAAGAGAGTAAGGTCGAGCTTGCCCTGAAAATTCTGGAAGAGGCAAAAAACAAGGGAATTAAACTACTTCTGCCGACCGACGTCATTCTCACCGCTGAAATTTCTGCTGATGCCAGCAGCTATGCTGCAAGTATTGCCAGTATACCTGACACAATGATCGGTGTTGATATTGGGCCAATTACAACAGAAACATACCGGAACGAAATTCTTTCAGCACGGACAGTTCTCTGGAACGGGCCTATGGGAGTGTTTGAAATCGACAATTTTGCAACAGGCACCATGGCGGTGGCAAAAGCGTTGACCGAAGCAACCGCAAAAGGAGCAACAACGATTGTCGGCGGCGGCGACTCTGCTGCAGCCATAGCAAAAGCAGGGCTCGCTCATGAGATCACCCATATTTCAACAGGCGGAGGCGCAAGCCTTGAATTCCTTGAAGGCAAGGAACTCCCGGGCATTGCTGCACTGAACGATTAACCGGTTCCGTTCATTAAAGGAACTATTGACTGAATTTAATTTTGAGCCGTTCATCCCGCTGTTAAGAAGCGGGATGAACAGAACTACAGCTATTGATGAACTATTCCAACCAGCCATACAGCCCGGGCGGCTTTCAGTTTATACCGCCGGCGATTAAAACAATTATTATTATCAATGTTGCAGTCTTTCTGCTGCAAATGTCTCCGTTCGGCGAATCCATTCTCGCCCTTGGGTCGCTATGGCCTCTCGGCTCCGGCAACTTCCGGCTATGGCAGCCTGTTACCTACATGTTTCTCCACGGAGGAGGCACACACCTCTTCTTCAATATGTTCGCGCTCTGGATGTTCGGAGCTGAAATAGAGAATTACTGGGGCACCCGGCAATTCAACACCTATTATTTTGTCTGCGGTATAGGAGCCGCCATCATCAACCTGCTGGCCACCATGGGCGACCCCTATCCAACGGTTGGAGCTTCAGGAGCTATCTACGGCGTTCTGCTTGCGTTCGGCATGATGTTTCCTGACCGGTATATTTTTCTCTACTTTCTCTTCCCCGTCAAGGCAAAGTACTTTATCGCAGGCTATGCGCTCATCGAATTTTTCTCCGGTTTCGGCAGCCGCTCCATGGGCAGCGGCAGCAATATTGCCCATTTTGCACACCTCGGCGGGATGCTTATCGGCTTCATCTACATCTCCATCAAACGAGCCGAGTGGTCGTTTTCAGGCATGTCAGATAAAATCGCTTCTTTAAGCAAAAAGAAAAGCGGCCCACGTCTTTATCGACCAAACAATGTGGAACCGCCAGTATCCGAAGCGGAAATCAATACCATTCTCGACAAAATTTCAGCCCGAGGGTATGCATCTTTAACCGCAGAAGAGCGACGCAAACTCCTCAAAGCCGGCGGTAAATAATCTGGCAGCAACAGCCCCTTCAGCAGGGGCTCGTTCTCTCAAAACAGGCCACACTCTCAATATGACTGGTATGCGGAAACATATCAACCGGCTGCACTGAAAGAAGCGTGTAGCCGTGAGAGCATATCTCCTTCCCGTCACGCGCCAGACTGGCAGGGTTGCAGCTGACATAGACTATCCGCCGCGGCCTGAGCCGAACCATGGTCGCCAGAGCCTTCGGCTGCATCCCGGCCCTTGGCGGATCGGTAATAATCACCCCGGGAGTATCATAGCTTTCAAGCGTCCCTAACAGCGCATGGAAATCCTTGAGATCAACCTTATAAAAAGCGGCATGAGCAATACCATTCAACACCGCATTGGAACGAGCATCATTGATGGAACTTTCGACCACCTCAAGCCCGATAATCTGACGGCAGTGTTTTGCCAGATAGAGTGTTATGGTTCCGGTTCCGCAATAGAGGTCAAAGACAGTATCCGTTGCCTTCAGATCACCAACCTCCAGAATGGCGTTGTAGAGCACCTCAGCCTGTGCCGAGTTGGTCTGAAAAAATGAATTAGCCGATATCCTGAAATCAAGAGAGCCAAGCCGCTCGGTAATATACCCATCACCGCTCAGGACAAACTCCTCATCACCCGTAGCAACACTGTTCAACCGCTGCGTCACATTATTCAGCACCGTCATCTTCACCCCCACCATCCCCGACTCAAGGTGCTTGCGATATCGCTGCATCATATCCTCGTCATACCACGAAGTCACCAGGTTGACCATAACCTCTTCACGACTCTCGCTGAAGCGCACCACAAGATTCCGCAAATACCCGGTATGTGCCTTTGCCGAATAGGGCACCAGAGCATTGGCAATGGCAAACTCTTTGGTCAACGCCAGCACCCTGTTCATCGACTCCTTGGCCAGATAACAGTAGTCAATATCAATTACCTTTTCAAAGTTGCCCGGCGTATGAAAGCCAAGCGCAAAATCCTTCGGACGAAGCAGTTTCTCCATCGAAAGCTCCTCAACCAATAGATAGCGCATGTTTGAAAACGAGAACTCAATCTTGTTCCGATAATGAAACGGAGCAGCACAAGCAAGGACAGAAGAGACCGGAGGCGCAACAAAGTCACCAAGATGCTCAAGCGCATCCTTAACCTTTTTCTCCTTATACTGCAACTGCGCCTCATAACGGATATGCATCAGCTTGCATCCTCCGCAGACCCCAAAATAACTGCACAAAGGCACAGTCCTGTCCGGAGATGGCTCAAGCACCTCAAGCACAAAAGCCTCGATATAACGCTGCCTGACTTTTTTAATCTTAGCCGACACCAAGTCGCCTACCGCAAGCATCCCGCTGACCATAACTCCCATCCCATTCTCAAGCCGCCCGAAACACTGATCTTTCTCCGCCTGATCAGTTATTCTCAACTCTATAATATCGTCTCGTTTTAATTTCGGTTGTTCAGTGGTGTCCATAATATCTTGTATTTATATGCCTTAAACAGAACTTTGTTCCACCGGGCTCAATGCCAGGGTTATCAAAACCGCATTCAATTCTATTGCGATAGGTGCTAAAGTAATAAAATAACTTCAGCCGAGCTATGCCAGATAAAGCGGAGTTGATTTGAGCCGATATGAAAAGCCCATCGTTTATGAGATTATAGGTATAGAAAAACGGGTTCTTGAGGCAGAAAAAGGGCGGATTTACTGGGGAGAGCATTGATCAAATGCCCTATTAAATGACCGTTTTGCGAAATCAATATTTTCCTTTATCGGAACAAGTAAATCCTGTTGCAGTATACTACACGATGCATTTCATTTATGGAACAATGCCTCCATTTCTTCCCTGTCACAGGTGCATATAGAACTGTGTTGTAAGTCAGCAAGTTTTAAGAGAGGGCGCCGTATTGATGAATTTCGAAATGGTTTATCCAGCCCTTTTTTGATAGAACGTCAAGAGCAAGCGTAATCTGTCGTTTGGAAAACTGTTTCTTTTTCTCATTCCATGCATAAACAGATGTAATAACATCATCAATAGTCTGGACTTGTTCATTCTCTACAACCCAGTGTACAGTGGCTAACAATTCCAAGCCGAAGGGAGATTCGAAGCCATCCACAAGATCGCATACCCTATTGAAGTGCTCCTGTGTGTTGGTGACATCCTTCTCCTTGAGAAACAAAAGAGCATCATCCAGAGCCCCGGGTACAAGAGTCAATTGTTTGTCGGGTCTGTCTCCACCATCATCATAACCGGATACCAAATGCCCTTCGATAGCATGCAAAACGTGCCGAAGATTTTCTGCATATGGACCATAAATACCCTTTGTGAATTTAAGCCGTAAATCCTGACCTGCACACTGCATGAAATACATCAGTTTATGTACCTCCAACAGGGTGATAAACGGATCCATCAAGCCGCCAAGATAACGGTGCATCAGTCCAACCAGTGCTGCTCGGCCAGGGGTTATCTCCGGAACATTGGTTGAAAGATTCAACTTTTTATCAACGAAAGTCTCATCCGGCTCAAAGATAATAACCTTAAGATCGCTAAACTCATGAAGAGCAGCTTCAATACGCTGACGAACTTCGCCCCAATTCAAGCCGCCTAACCCGCTCCCAAGAGGAGGTATAGCTATTGACCGGATATTCCTTTTCGTGATTTCTTCAGCCAATGCAACAAGCCCGTCCTTGATATCCTCCATACGGCTTTTGCCTTTCCAGTGGCGCTTTGTTGGGAAATTGATGATGTAGTGCGGGTAAGTCAATTTACCGGTTTCAAAGACGAACATTTTCCCCGGAATAACCTCATTACGCTGGCAAGCAGCAACATAAGATTTGAAGTTCTCAGGGTAAACGTTCTTAAACTGAAGAGCAATACCCCGCCCCATTATACCGACGCAGTTTACGGTATTGACCAATGCCTCAACATCTTGAGTCAGTATGTTACCTTTCTTGAACTCGATCATATTGGTCCCAAGCTTTTATTAATATCAATAATACCATTCGGGCCTCAATTCAACAATAGGATTCTGACCGATACCTTGCAAAATCTCAAGGACTTGACGATGCACCCTTTGAGAGTGCACTCCTATACGCGAGACCAACTCAAGCGGAAACTGCTGCTCGATAAGAAATTCCGCCTGCTTGCCTTCTTTGCACCTCTTCCAGTTCTGAGCATTTACCGCAGCCCAGTCAATTTCATGCAAATGGGCAAGGTCGTACCTGCTTTCAACATAGTAAGCCCCTGCATTTGATAACGTAAATGCCCAGCGTCTTCCTTGTGTTTCTGCCCAAGAGACCGCCTGCTTCAGATCGGCCTCCAAGTGAATAATATTTCCTTGACCACCTTGATAATCCAACCCGTCATGGTTCCCAATGTGAATCAGATAAAGCATAACAGAACGAGGAGAAAAATAGAACGGAACGCATTCACCAACATGCAAATCCGGATATCTTTCAAGACATAATTCGTTGAGCCGCCTCTGTTTAATCGAACTCATACCGATAGTAGTGCCGCCTGATGTACGCCTGCCAATTTCCGCATCAGACAATAACGATCCCTCAGCAACAATCGATGGCAGCCGGTCAACATGAACGATGTGATAAATTTTAGGATTTAAAGGCGCCCTCATTGATACAAATCTTCAAAATTTATGAGCTTCACACAGATCATTTAAATTCTTCAATCATTGCGGGGCGAGAGCTTAGCTGTCAATCAAGATGAACAGGCTGGATAAACTGACGACCAACAGTATAGGGCAGAAATTCTTTATGATGGAACCGCCCGATAATCATGGCTGGATGAGTGCCGAATTTTTGTGCGAAGTCGATGATATCCTTTTCTTTCAACGGTCCATACTGAAGCACTTCCAGCTCCTCTTCTTCAGAAAAAGTCCATCGCACTGCAAATGCATCAGCCTCACGCTCTTTTGCCATGTCGATATCGTTAAAGGCATCATCTTCTATTGATATGTATTTTTTGCCGTGCAGAAGAATATGACCGGCTTCATGAAAAAAGGTAAACCAGAAGCGGTCATTCTGTTTATACCGGGCTGACAGTTGAATCAGTGGGGTATTATCGTTTATCCAGCGGGTTGAGCCGTGAACAGGGGCTTTCGGGAGACAAGGCGTATAGACAACCTTTACACCCGCATCAAGACAGAGTTGCTGAAGACGTGGAAAAAAATCATCAGGATGCCCGGCCATGATCTTCTTGATGCTCTCAAGATTTGATTTAAACGTTTTTGCGCAGAAAGTCGGGGCGTCAAGCTTCATGGCTTCCAACTCGCCCTGTCGAAGCCATGCGGAAATAGCGTAGGGCTCACGGGAATGGGCTAACGATATGCGAAAACTTACCTTCAGCTTAAGACCACAGTAATAGTCCTCCCAGGCTTGGTGAGCGGAGATTCCAAAAAAGTATAACAGCGCCTCAACTTTTTGTTCATGGCCTTCTGTTTTTGGCAGCCAACCCAGTTGAGTCATTTTCGCAGTTGGAAAAGAGCCTGCCCAATCTACTCCTGCAGCTAAAACATCCCGGCGCTTCGCCCGTGCAACCGCCTCATCGTAGTTCTGCTGCCTTTTCAACCAGAAATTCGCGGGGATACCGAGTACTGATTCAAACTGCACCGCCATATCGGGGGTAAGGGAGCTCTCTCCATTAATAACTTTAACAATGGTCTGCTCTGGTTTAGTGGTGCGCACTGCAAATTCTTTCTGGCTCATGCCCAGCTCTTCAAGCTTCTCCTTCAACGTCACCCCGGGATGGGTTACCGTTTGCGGGATATATTCATTACGCTTCGTCATTTGCATCTTTCCTCAACTCTTTCCTCTCAAATGAAATGTTCATCAACAATGTAATATAATTATGAACACTTACTATTCATTAAAACATGAATCAAGAGGGAGGGGGCTTTTCAGCTCTTTTGAAAAGAAGCATTTTTGAGCAGTGAGAGGGCTTCGGCTATTTCCTGACCGTTGGGTTCGGTGATGTCGAGAATATCTTCAGGGTTCAATCTGACAGGCAAACCTTCATTATTGGCTTCGCGAATGAGAATGTTCCTATTTCTGGAGTCATAGAAATTCTCTAATCTGGTTTAACAACTGAGCATTGATAAAATGAGAGCGGAAAAAGCTCATATTTTCTATCGCAATGACTTAATGACCTCAAGCGTTCTGAGAAATATTTTTTCTTTAACTCTCCTTCTCTCTGAAATAATAGCTTTGGCCGCGTTAATTAATGACTCACGATCAGTATTTCCTGCAGAAACTGTCGGTATTGTATGGCGCTTGAGGAAATTGCAAAGCTTACAGCTAAGTGCCAGATTTTCTAGAGCGTTATTGCCATTGGGAATGATGTGGTCAACCTGCCACTGGTCATAGTTTTCATAGGATTCCAGAAGATCCTTCCCGCAATATTCGCACCTGAACCCGGCTCGTATACCAACGTCAACCTGATAATCTGGCCAGTGCAGTTCATGTTTTAAGATATGTTTTGCCCTATCGCGCATCAAAGGGGATATAATTGAGTTCTTTGAAAAACATAACCATCTAAAATGCCATGGGGCGTATCATTTAATAAATCGATACCTCCCTCTTAACTTCTTCGCCACACTTGTACACAGTCACAGGTTGTGTAGCCCTGCCCTATGGTTATTCTTTTTTTTAGGCAATCATATGCTTCCAGAAACATATCTTTCAAACGTTTTTCGATAAATTGGCTTCATCCATTATAACCCTCCATAGCTTTAGAAAAAACAACTATAGTTCTTTCAGCGGGATGACCTGTGATATAGCATCTCGAATCTGAGAATCCACTATTTTACTTGCATCTACAGTAGCTTTTAATTCTGGGGCTGAAATCCAGTCACTGTTCCATAGTTGCTCACTAATGTTATCCACTAGTTTGCAGACTCCTTCATCATATTTTATGTGCCTGTCAAGCGGAAATGTAACTCGCTGCAACCATATTTGCATATGGCCCGTATTAGGTATCTTCTCAAATTTCTTTCGGATTCTTTCGGCAATGCTCAAACGCTCTTCATTGGTTTCAATAAAAGTCAATAGCTTGCTTAGTATAGCCGTGCAAATGGCATAGGTTCTGGGATTGCGGTAGGCAATATCGACCACGATAGCGATCAATGGTATTGGAGACTGAAGGAGTAATTTGAGACTTGGGATACGTTTATAATAATCGTTCAGCGCAATTACTACACTGCCTGCATTTGGAAAGTTGATTGCATGATCATGAATAATCAAAAGATGCTTCTGCAGGTTCTTTGTGGATTGTTTTCGGGTTATCCAAGTGAATTTGTCGCGCTTGATCGATGAGCGCACAACATCATTACTCTCTTTGGTTTTGGCTGGACTGAGCTTCAAGCCAAGGCCTGTGGTAGTTTCAGTTAGCAACTTGACGATAGCATCACCGAACTGAGGGCTGTTGACGAAAATACGGTAATCATCACGGTAGCGCAGTATCTTGTAATCAGAAATACCCTTCTTCGCAAGATGCTCTGACAACTCCAAGTCGATAAGCCCTAGCACTATCTCTGAAATAAAGTCCATCAACACAGAACCTTGCGGAATACCATTTGTCTGACCATAGTGCATATCCTGAATATGCCAGTCAATAACATTACCGATAAAATTATTGTTAGCACGGTTTTCATTCTTTTTCGCTTCGACTTTCGTATGTAACGCCCAAACAATCGAGTGTGTATAGATAGAGCCGTAACAGTCAGTAATATCAGTTTCGATCAAGTAGTCGTAATCGAGCGATAGCTCAATTGAGCGCTGTTCCACTTCACTCCACCAATGAGAAACCTGTTCGGCCTTATCTTTCTCAATGGAACCCGATACTATAGGGAGACTCAGGCATCGTATTTTGTCATTGAAGGCAAATTGCCTGAAACGATTTAGTATCAACTGCCAGTTGTCTTCCTCTGTAATCGCATGCACAAGAGAAACATACAGTGCTGGATGAATCAGTTCGAACGGGCGCCATGAATACTTACCGTCCTTATTATGCAGGGTTGTATAATTGACATCATCAAAGTCTCTGGGCTTGGACCGCCTTAAATCCGATAATCTCTTGCCTTCAAGCACTTGATGAACACTTTCAATCAAACTGCTAAAAACAATGTATGGAGGCAAATCCAAGCTGCAATAGCTCTCTGGCTTTAATAGGAACGCACGCGCTTCACCGTTTGTTAGATCGAGAATTGATTGCCGGCTTGAATTTTCAGAAGGCTTAGATGTAGCCATACATAAGATATTTGTTAAGTGCTTCGTGATGAATGCTTAGCCGCCTCTTCTGTTGTCTTCAAACATTTCTACTGGCATTGGGTATCGTAACCGCCAAATCATCTTTATCGGCCTTTCACTTTCATAACTCACCATTTCCACCGGTCCCAGATAGGTAAACGGCATTGAGGTCGAATTCCGCTTTTTCTGATCACGAGCAAAAACCAAAATGGTATATCCTCGTTCAACATGATGAATTAGATTTTGGCCATCACTGTGATGTTGGGCGGTATTTGCTTGTGACTCCCAATGGAGGAGTTCTCGGCTGATGGGATAATCAGCATACATGGTACTCGGCGAAAACTCCTTTTCAGTTTTTTGAAAGGTGAGCAATAGCGCATAAGTCTTAACCTCGGGAAAGTGAAATACCCCAACCCCTGTCTGTCCTGTTGTTGCGATATTTGCTTTTCCGAATGCGGCTTGGATTACTCTGCTATTGTATTTTGCATGCAACTCGAGTAGACAAGGGAAGGGCAATTCCGGTATAAGACCACTCACTTCACTCGAGTCGATAGACCAGTTCAAGATTTCTCCTAAATCGGCAAGAATTGACGGGTTTTTCGAAAGCCGCTGTAAGGCATCTTCAAAGGATGAAATACCCAGATTACTACCGTTCTCTCCCCATATACGATAATACACGACCATGGCCGATTGACCAGCAAGTGCTACTGCTTCTGCTATTGCACCTTGCGAAACTTTGCTCATGACATTTCGTAACAATGCAGCTTCCTTCGGTCCATTGATGAATGCAGCCCGAATCAAAGCTTTTTTCAGCATTACAAGATCAGGATCGGTAGGAATCGGAGCGAACTGTACCTTGGCTTTCCAACCCGACCAGGATTCTTTTGCCAGCAGTACTTCCGGTTCATATTCGTGGTAGCGAATGAAATTGCCAAAGGTCAACTCCTGCCCCGTCTCGCTCGTGAATGTCTGCAAGCGCTCTCGCACCTGCACATTAAGATTCCTAAGGTTTTCTCTAATATTTCGGAGTACATATTCCCGTGACTGCCGGTCCAGCTGGATTGAACACCCCGGGGGTAGGTGCGGAAAATCTAACTCAACTTCACGATCTATAGCATAGCGATGCTTGGGTAGCAATGCTCGAAATTTTGTATCCATCCGGTAGCGCCGATGTACTTGCCCTACAAAATCGAGAACCGTGAGGCACTCTTTCTCCGGCGCATGTCGAAGACCCCGCCCTAACTGCTGGAGAAAAACAGTGAGACTCTCTGTAGGACGGAGGAACATGACAAGATTAATCTCCGGAATGTCAATACCTTCATTAAAGACATCAACGGAAAAGAGAAAGCGGAGATGCCCATTCTTGAAGTCTGAGATGGCCTTATTACGCTCATCAGGTGCAAGGCGGGATACAACTGCTACGGAAGGTATCCCCCTCTCATTAAAGCGCTCTGCCATGTAGAGCGCATGGTTAATTGTGACACAGAACCCAATACCCTTCACACTGGTACCATAGTCTGGCTGGTAACGTTCTAACGCACCAATAATTGCGTCAACTCGCCGAGATGCATTCACTTGGTCTAAAGTGTAGACGTTTTCCAGCTCTGACTTGTTATAGTTGCCGTTGGTCCAGAAACGATCATTATCGGTCGCTATCGGGTCTGAAACACCAAAATAATGGAATGGGCAAAGGAGCTTCTCCTCCAATGCTTCTGGAAGACGGATTTCTGCCGCGAATGTGTTATGGAAATCGGCAGCAACAGATTTTCCGTCCATCCGTTCCGGCGTGGCGGTTAGGCCGATAAGTATCTCTGGCTCAAAATGTTCGAAGATGGGGCGATAACTGTCAGAGGCTCCATGATGGACCTCATCAACAACAATATAGTCGTAGAAACTTCCTCCAACCTGCTTCCAGAGTTCGCGATTTGTCAGCATCTGTACCGAGCAAAACAGGTGTTCCAATCGGCCAGCCGCAAAATCTCCGACAAGGAGTTCGCCGAAATTCTGGTCACGCAGCACATTTCTGAAAGTTATAAGCGCCTGCTCAAGGATTTCCTTGCGATGTGCAACAAACAGAAATTTCGCATTACGGTTACGCCTCTTGTAAAACTCATAAAAATCGAATGCGGCAACCACGGTCTTACCTGTTCCAGTAGCTGCAATGACAAGA
>CAIPYV010000036.1 GCA_903869365.1 uncultured Chlorobiaceae bacterium | reverse complement strand
TTCAACGATTCCGACGATTAATCCGGCGACACTGATCGAACAATCCGTTGTCAGTCAAATCAGCTCGAAAATTTACAATCAAATTTTTTCGGGGACGGCTGTTTCGGGTTCCTACGATCTTGGAGGCGGTAACTCGATCAACTATTTGCGGAGCGACGGTTATGTCACCATCAATATTACCAGCCCAAGCAATGGTACAACAACGCTGACAGTCCCTGATCAATAATCAAAACAATGCGTTTTCATGAAACTTAGAGGTGTCATTATGCTGGCGCTCAGTCTCACGTCGCTCGGAGGGTGTTCGTCCCGCTCATTCTATGAAAATGCGGCGGTATCGAAAGCGCATGTTACTGATCGGACGCGGGCAAGTGAAATACTTATGGGCCTTCCAGCACCAGTGCAGGCGGTTCCCGTGGTCGTGTACGACTTTCAGGATCAGACTGGGCAATTCAAGAACAACGAGAAATACACGGAGTATTCAAGTGCAGTAACAAGAGGGGGTTACTCGATCCTGATCAAGTCGCTTCTCGACACAGGAAATGGCGATTGGTTCACCGTGGCTGAACGCGGTGCGTTGAAGAACCTCCTGCAGGAGCGCCAGATCGTCAAGGTGACCCGAGGAGAATACCCGGGAGTTAATAATCAGAAGTTGCCCAGTTTGCCGCCTATGCTTTACGGCGGTACGATGATTGAAGGCGGTATTATTTCCTATGACTCGAATGTGCAGACAGGTGGCATGGGGGCAGTGTATCTGGGTATCGGTGGCAGTGTGCAGTATCGCCGCGACCTCGTAACGGTCTATCTTCGTGCGGTAAGTGTCGAAACCGGTCGTGTCCTTTTGGCAGTCAACAGCTCAAAGACAATTTATTCAGTCGCCGTTGACGGGAATTTCCTGAGGTACCTGACAGTTGCCCATCTCTTGCAATCGGAGGCAGGCTTTACGCTGAATGAACCGGTTCAGCTCGCAGTTCGACAGGCTATCGAGACCGGCGTCTATTCTCTGGTGATGGAAGGAGCACTGAAGAATCTCTGGGCATTCAAAGATAAGACAGCAGGAGACAAAGCAGTAGCAGAGTATCTGGATCGGCGTGATGGTAATGGCAAGGCTGAGAATATGCTGGATTCTGAAAATCAGACCCACAAAAAAAAGAAGAAAAAAGGTAAGAAAACTGATGAAGCACTCTCCGAAAAACAAACAAATTCTGCCTTATGACATCAATGAAAGTAACACTTTTTGCCTTATCAGCATTATTGCTGATAAACTTCCCAGTTTATGCACTTCGGGGAGGAGGTAGCGACAGTGCTTATATCACGCAGGCGGGAAATAACGGCACCGTTACGACCTCCCAGACAGCAAACGGGAACCCAAATACGATTACCGTAACTCAGTATGCAGGTTCATCGAACGAGACAGCGGAGGTGACGCAAGCAGGTATCAGCAATCTCAACGCAACGATTGATCAGAAAGGCACAGCAGACAGTGCGACAGCGATACAGAAAGGCGAAAATGATTTTGTCTGGCTTGATCAGTCTGGTGAAGGTGGTAACAGCGCCAAGGTCACTCAGGGCACAGCATCTGAAACGGTATCTGCAAGCATCATTCAGGTCGGCAGCAGCAATATGGGTGAAATCATTCAACATTATATGGGTGACAGCGCAACCATCACTCAGAGAGGGAATGGTAACGGAGCTACTGTCAATCAGGGGGATTTGTCTCTTTTTGAACTTGCAAAAATCACTCAGAACGGTAGCGGCAATACGGGTGAAATCACTCAGAACGGTACAAATGACTCCGCAACCATCTTTCAGGCCGTTGGAAGTAACTGGGCCAAGATTACGCAGGATAACGGTGGTTTCAATGATGCAAATATCACACAGTATGGCGGTGGGAACAACGCAAGTATTGGACAGTCCGGTAGCCACAATACAGCGACCATATATCAGCCAGGCAACAACAACGCAGCCGTCAGCATCGGTCAGACTGGCGATTGGAATGTCGCTGACATAAAGCAGATTGGCGACAACAACCCCTCAGTTACTATTGTGCAAACTGGCAGCAACAACGCATCTACGATAGGGCAGACAGGCAACAACAACTCTGTCAGCATAGGACAGACAGGGAACAACAACACAGCCACTATTGATCAGCCCGGTAACAACAACACAGCGACCATTGACCAGTCTGGAAATTCACACTCCTTCCAGCTGACGCAAAACGGCAACGGTAACTCCGTGATGCTGACTCAGCATTAATTCCGAAAAAGAGCCGTTCACCTGATTATTGCACGGCTCTTTGACAAAACTTTTCCTCAGCACTCGGCACTCACGTCTCAGTACTTTCTTTCGGTAGTGAAAACGTAAACACCGAACCACCCTCAGCTAGACATTCAGCTAATATGGTTCCCTTGTGTTTATTGACAATAATATCATAACTGATGCTTAAACCAAGACCTGTTCCTTTACCCAGTTCTTTGGTTGTAAAAAATGGTTCAAAGATACGCCCCCTTATCTCTTCAGGGATTCCTGTACCGTCATCACGAACGGAACAGAAGATGCTCTCACCGGTTGCCCATGTTTTGATCTCAATAGTGCCTTGAGAACTTCTGTTTTGTGACTTGATGGCATGGACACTGTTGATGATCAGGTTCAGTAAAACCTGATTGATCATTGACGGGTTGCATGGTACCATAGGCAACTCTTCAAGATGCAAAACAATGGAGGCCACATCCCGGCTTTCGCTTTTTGCAAGGAGCAGGGATTCACGGATTGCCTTATTGATATCAAACAGCAATAAGCCACCCTTCTCGTTCTTGAAGGAATAGTTCCGCATGCTTTGGGTGATAGCGGTTATTCGCTCCACACCATGCCTTGTCATGTCAAGACTTTTTGGAATGCTGGTAAGGAGATAATCAATATCAACCTCACTCTCTTTTTCTCGAAGGAGCATAACCTCTTCGGCCACATCCGGTATGAAATCTATCTTTTGGATAATGCGGCGGTATTGAACCACCAGTTCCAGCAGATCGTTAAAATCGTTTTTCTGGTTATGCTCATTGATCGATATAAAATTGAGAGGATTGTTAATCTCATGGGCGATTCCCGCTGCAAGCTGCCCGATCATCTCCATTTTCGATGCGTGCTGAAGCTGCTCGATAAGTCTTTTCTGCTCGTCACTCTTAATTTTATTTTCGATGATATCCCATGCCTGATCAGCCAGCGCCATAACCCATTCGATCTCTTCCTCATCATATTCTGTTGGCTTGTTTCCAACGCCAAAGATAGCCACCACTTTACCATTGCGCATAACAGGAACCGCTAACTCCCGCATAATCATAACGTGACCATCAGGCATCTTGTGTTGATGAACAAGCGATGAAGAGTCATTATGGATCACTGCTTTTTTCTCCCTCAGCGCATCAGCCCAGATTCCCGCCTTTTCCAGTGGATAATGGTCTCCCTTTTTAAGAACCCCTGGTATGTCTTTCAAGGTTTCGGTCGAATAGCTCTCTCCAATAAATGATACCTGATTCTCCTCAACCAGAAATGCAAAAGCAAAGGAACTCTCAGTCAGCCATTCCATTTCATCAAGAGTAGACTGCAACAGTTTACTCTCAGTAAGATTTTCAGCTAACTGAAGCAGGCGGATACGCATCTGATAGACAGTTTCAAGACGATTTCGGCGAGTGACATCATGAATAATATCATAGATAAGTTTTTTGCCATTCATCAAGATTGTTTTGCCGAATATCTCAACATCCCGAATGGAACCGTCAGCTCTCCGATGACGAAATGCCATGCTTCTCTGCTCCAGCTTTTTCCACTTTTCCATTTCCCTGTGAATTGTTTCAGAAGAAGCGATGTTGACTTCTGTTATCTTCTTTTTCCTGAGATCATCGATCGACCACCCATAAAAATCTGCGGCCGCCCGATTAGCATCGACAATGTTAAGAGTTTCAGGATCAAGCAAAATCATAATGGCGGAATGGTCGACAAACAGACTCCTGAACCCCATTCGCTCCGTGATATCGTCGATGATGGCTACAAAAAATTCTTTTTCCGGGCAATACACCGATATATCTAACCACTTATGCAAAGGCTCAAAATACATTTCAAACCGATCAGGAATTTCGGTTTCGGCTACCCTGATGAGTCGTTCGATAAATTCAGGATTGAAGGTTGACAGGCCAGGAGAGACCTCAGATATTTTTTTACCAACAACATCCCTGAAACCGGTTATTTTTTCATAGCCGGCATTAACCTCCAAATGGATAAAGTCCATTGGACCACCATCATCATGAACAACACGAGCATAAGTAAAGCCAATCCGCAGGTACTCAACAAAGCACTTATAATGATCCTTGACGTTGGTAGTAGGCATATTTCAATGTAAGTCAGGGGCACAAAGCACAAAGTAAAAGCACAAAGTACAAAGCACTGTCATCGCGAACTCCTGTGAGCGATCTCTTTTCATTCAACTCAGCACTCAGCACTTTGAACTTTGAACTCAGAAGTCGTATGGAACTCAAGTTCAGGGTAATCATCTTTTGCAATTTTCAGCATCCATTCGCTTTCAGCAAAAAAAACAGGATGATTTTCCTTGTCCCGTGCAATGGCATTCCATTTGCGCCGTAAAAACTCTTCAAGCATCTCCTTGTTGCTGCCGGTAATCCAGAATGCCTTGTGAAAACGCAGGGGAGTGAAGTCACACTGGGCGCCGTATTCATGTTCCAGACGGAATTTGATAACATCAAACTGCAGCTCTCCGACGGTGCCGATGATTTTGCGGCTACCGTGCTGGATAAAAAGCTGGGCAACACCCTCCTCGGTAAGCTGCCGGACACCTTTATCAAGCTGCTTTGCCTTCATCGGATCACGATTTTCAAGTGCTTTGAAGATCTCCGGCGAAAAGCTCGGGATTCCAAGGAAATGAAGCATTTCACCCTCCGTAAGAGAGTCACCTATTTTCAGAGAGCCATTGTCGTACAGACCAATCACATCACCGGGCCATGCTTCATCAATCACACTTTTTTCATTAGCCATAAAATGGGTAGGGCTTGAAAACCGTATCTTCTTGTTCAGTCTGGTGTGAAAATAAAATTTGTTACGCTCAAACCTGCCGGAACAGATTCTGAAAAATGCTGTACGGTCTCTATGATTCGGATCCAGATTGGCGTGAATTTTAAACACAAATCCACTCATAGGCTCTTCCGAAGCTTTAACCATTCGCTCAGTAGCCTCCCGTTCAATCGGGCTTGGCGCAATGGTAAGAAATGTTTCAAGGAGCTCCTTGACTCCGAAATTATTGATGGCACTGCCAAAAAATACCGGAGCAACATGCCCATTGCGATAAATCTCTTCATCAAATGGCTCATAGACTCCTTCAATCAGCGATACAGCTTCACGCAGTTTTTCGCAGAAACTTTCAGGAATCCATTTTTCCAGCTCAGGGTCGTATGGATCATTGACCTTGATAAGGCTGTTGCTGATACGGGTAGTATTGGCCTCAAAAAGATTGAGCTCCTTTTTATAAAGATTGTATACCCCTTTGAAGCTCTGTCCCTGACTGATTGGCCAGGTCAATGGTCTGACCTTGATATGCAGCTTGTTTTCAAGCTCATCAAGCAGCTCAAAAGGGTTTCTGCCTTCACGGTCCATCTTGTTGATAAAGATGATAACCGGAGTGTGGCGCATGCGGCAAACCTCCATGAGCTTTTCTGTCTGCTCCTCTACTCCTTTAACACAATCGACCACAAGAATGACACTGTCAACAGCCGTAAGTGTCCGGTAGGTATCCTCAGCAAAATCCTTGTGACCAGGAGTGTCGAGAATATTGACCCGTTTACCCGCATATTCGAACCCCATGACCGAAGTAGCAACAGATATTCCTCGCTGCTTTTCGATTTCCATGAAATCACTCGTTGCTGTTTTACGGATTTTGTTACTTTTTACGGCACCGGCAGTTTGAATTGCGCCTCCGAAAAGCAAAAATTTTTCCGTCAGCGTAGTTTTACCTGCATCAGGATGGCTGATGATAGCAAACGTTTTCCGTTTTGCGGTTTCCTTGATTAAGTCCATGATAAGTATCAGTCTCTCTTTTCTATGTGTACTGTAAAGTCATGAGGTTACCGCCAAAGATACAAAGAACCACTCTAATACAAAGAATCTCTCTTTGATCGATTGGTCACGAAGCCGGAATTCTGTATTTTTGCAGACGGTGATTTTGAAAAAATCGTTATAATGTCCCACTATTTTAAACAATATAAGCACTCTTTAGTATGAATTTTAATCCTTGGCACGACGTTGAGATAGGAGAGCATCAGCCGAATATTGTCAATGCCATTATTGAGATATCCAAAGGCAGTAAAACAAAGTATGAACTTGATAAAAAAACAGGAATGCTGAGGCTCGACCGGGTGCTTTTTTCCTCTATTTTTTATCCAGCAAATTACGGTTTTATTCCAAAAACTCTCGGAGATGATCATGATCCGCTTGATATCGTTGTCATTTCACAGTGCGATATTGTTCCCATGTGCATGGTAAGGGCAAGGGTTATTGGTGTCATGCGCATGATCGATCATGGTGAAGGCGACGACAAGATTATAGCTGTAGCTGAAGATGATATCAGTTTGAGTAATATTCACAATATTGACCAGTTACCCCCCTATTTCAATTCCGAATTGCAGCACTTTTTTGAAGAGTACAAGGCACTCGAGCAGAAAACCGTTCTTGTCGAGGAGTTTCAGAATGCTGAAATAGCCCGACAGAGTGTTTCGCATGCCATCAGTAACTACAAAAAGGTCTACGCATAACGGTAAGAGGTTATGCCGCTTGCTTGATGGAGATTTCTGACAGACACAAAGGCGGTTATGTTTCCGATGACCGCCTTTTTATGTTTTATTGTTATCCGTGAAACAGGAGCGTTGGAAGAGTGTTGAAATCTTAGAGCCATGACAGCGTTATGGAGTTGAAGCAGGGACAAACAACAGAGTTTATTTCTACAGGTATTATGCGTTATCCTATTGTGAAGTAATAAAATAAGTATAACCATTCCTCAACGATCATACACGCCTATGCGGTCGACCTGATGATGGGATAGTGTTTTTTGTTTTGTTGATAAAGTGTTGATAACTTGTTGACGACCTTCTGCCTTTGCCTGAAGTAGTAAGTTTTTTTGCAGTTTCCTGTGAAATGCCGGAAAAGTAATATATTAGCCGATAAAAATCATGGCACTGAGTCGGATGTTATTCAACATGGTGCTCAGTTGAAACTCTTTTCTCTTATGATAGCATTAACGCTTGAGGAACTCACAAAAAGAGGGAAAGCAATAAAACTTGTGATCTCTGATAATGACGGTGTTTTTACTGATAACGGCGTTTATTATTCCGCAAAGGGAGAGGAGATGAAGCGCTATTCCATTCGTGATGGAATGGGTGTTGAACGGCTTCGCAATGCAGGTGTAGATACCTGCATCATGACGGGCGAGCACTCCCCGAGTATTCAAAAACGTGCCGATAAGCTTGGAATGAAGAGGCTCTATCTTGGTGTTAAGGACAAGTTTTCAATACTCGACACCCTTCTGGCCGAAACAGGACTTCAAAAGCACGAACTTGCCTATATTGGCGACGACGTCAATGACGTAGAGATTATGCAAGAAATTACCCGGGAGGGATTGACAGGATGTCCTCGGGATGCAACAGTTTTTGTGCAGCCCTATAGCCACTACCATTGTCATGCTGATGGCGGATACGGCGCATTCAGGGATTTTGCCGAGTGGCTTATAGCCCTCAGACTCTCCTGAACTGATGGCATGATCAGCGATTTTTCAGTGTTATGTAAAGGAAAGGCATTTATAAACAATATCGATCCGGGCAATCTGCCAGACAGAAAGATACGGCTCGTTTTATCAAGTGTAATGTATGGCGGAAGTTACCATAGGAAACAGAAGAGTAGGGGATAGTCATCCCGTTTTTGTTATTGCAGAAATCGGCATCAATCATAACGGTTCGATGGAGATTGCAAAAAAACTTATCGAAGGCGCGGCTCATGCCGGATGTGATGCTGTAAAGTTTCAGAAGCGAACTCCTGAGCTTTGTGTCCCAAGGGATCAGCGCGATATCGAGCGTGATACCCCATGGGGTCGCATGAAGTATATCGATTACCGTTACAAGGTGGAGTTCGGGCGAGAAGAATACCTCGAAATAGACCGTTACAGCAAAGAACAGGGCATCTTATGGTTTGCATCCTGCTGGGACGAGGAATCCGTAGACTTTATGGAACAGTTTAATCCCCCCTGTTACAAGGGAGCATCAGCATCTCTCACCGATAGTGCACTTCTGAAGAAAACCGCAGATACAGGGCGCCCCCTTATTGTCTCCACCGGCATGTCCACAATGGAAGAGGTTGAAACAACCGTCAACGAGCTGGGAACCAGAAATCTTCTTATAGCGCATACCAACTCAACCTATCCATCTCCGGTTGAAGAGCTCAATCTTCGTATGATCACAACGTTCAAATCCCTTTATCCAGAGGTGCCGATAGGATATTCAGGCCATGAAGTAGGACTTTCCACCACCTGGGCCGCAGTCGCACTCGGAGCAACCTTCGTTGAACGCCATGTCACGCTCGATCGTGCCATGTGGGGTTCTGATCAGGCGGCCTCAGTCGAACTTTCAGGCATGGCCAGACTTGTTTCCAACATTCGTGATATAGAGAAATCCCTGGGAGATGGGGTTAAACGTGTTTATGCAGGCGAAGCTGCAGCGCGCAAAAAATTGCGGCGGACCTGATACTGACCAGAAATTTTTTCAAGACAATTATCATCAATAAAGAATACTCATTATGAGCGACAACAGTAACACCAATACCGTGCCTGTTCAGGAGTTTGAATACAAGGCCGAAATGAAGCAGCTTCTTGACCTTATTGTACACTCACTCTACACTCATCCGGAAATATATCTCAGAGAGCTGATTTCCAATGCTTCCGATGCGTTGAGTAAAGTACGTTTCAATGCCCTTACAGATCAGGATATTATTGACAGGGAAGCCGAACTTGCCATAAGGATAAGCATCGACTCAAAAGAGCTGACCTTCGTTATTGAAGACAGCGGAGTTGGAATGACCGAGGAGGAGCTTATTGCCAATCTCGGAACGGTTGCCAAGTCAGGGACACTCGGCTTTATGCAGGCATTGAAAGATCAGCAGAAAGAGCTCGACGGCAACCTTATCGGCCAGTTTGGCGTAGGATTCTACTCGGTTTTTATGGTAACGGACGAAGTGACGGTCGAAACCAGAAGTGCCCGACCAGGCTCTGACGGCTATCGCTGGCGCTCAAGCGGTCAGGGAACCTACACCATTGAAAAAATTGACAAAGCAGAGCGGGGTACCAGAATATCATTCAAGCTTAAAGAGGCATCCAAAGAGTTTGCCGAAGAGTACCGTGTTGAACAGATCGTTAAAAAATATTCCAACTTCGTTGATTTCCCCATCTATCTCGACCAGAAGCAGCTCAATAGCATAACAGCACTCTGGCAGCGCTCCAAAAATGAGTTAAAGGAGGAAGAGGTCAACGAATTTTACAAATTTATTGCAAACGACTATCAGAATCCCCTTGATTACCTTCCTGTTTCCGTCGAAGGCATGGTCACCTTCAAGGCGCTTCTCTTTTTACCCACAGAAGCTCCACCCGAAATGCTCTATCGCCAGGGCGACCTCGAAAATCGTGGCCCTCAGCTCTATGTGAAAAAAGTACTCATCCAGCAGGAATGCCGCGATCTCTTGCCCGAATATCTTCGCTTTATTGCCGGCGTCGTTGATACTGAAGACCTGTCGCTCAACGTTTCCCGCGAAGTTGTTCAGTCAAGCCCTGTTCTGGCAAAAATTCGTCAGATCCTTACCGGCAAGATTCTAGGCTGGTTTGAAACTCTTGCACAGGAACAGCCCGAAAAATTCAGAACATTCTACAAAGCGTTCGGTCCGATTATCAAGATCGGCTTGAATACCGACTTTACCAATCGCGACAAGCTCATTGAACTTTTACGGTTTGAAAGTACAAAAACCGAAGTGGACGAATATGTCACCCTCAAAGCTTACTCAGAAAGGATGGCTCCCGACCAGAAAGAAATTTACTACCATTCCGGTACAAGCCGTACTCAGCTTCTTGCCCATCCAAACCTCGAATATTTCCAGAATATGGGCATTGAGGTTCTCCTCCTCAGCGATCCAGTCGACGTCTTTGTGATTCCATCAATCCATGAATACGATAAAAAGCCACTCAAATCCATTGAAAAAGCGGATATCGATTTTGCAAAGCAGCATAAAGAAAACGAAAAGGATCAACCCCTTGCCGCCAATCTTCTCAAGCCAGTTCTGAAACTTTTCCGCGAAACACTTGGAGAAGGGATTGAAGATGTTATTGAGTCCCATAGGCTTGTCAGCGCTCCAGTGACGCTTGTGAGCGGAAAAGATGGTCTCGACAGCCAGATGGAAAAGATGATGAAGATGATGAAAAGTGATATGCCCGCAGGAAAAAGGATTCTTGAAGTCAACACCTCACATCCCATTATCCGTAATCTTGCAGGGATGATCATGGCCAACGAACATAATCCACTCATCAGAACAGCCATGAAACAGCTCTATGAAGGAGCACTCCTGCTTGAGGGAGGCCTGGATTCGACAACTGCATTTTTATCAAGAATGAACGAATTGATCGAAGCAGCCACACTCTCCAGATAAGAGGATTCTCAAACGTTTTAACTTCATAATTTGTGAAAAAGGGAAGAGATATCGAGGTCAGACAAATAGCGGTTTTTCAGAAAAATGAAATAACCGAACACTACATCTACAAAAATCTCTCCACCAGAGTACGCGGCGTCAAAAACCGCCGCATACTCTTCCAGATTGCCGACGATGAGCTGCGTCATTACAATGTGTGGAAAACCTACACGCAAAAAGATGTCAATCCAAGCCGCATCAAAGTCTGGTTTTACACCCTTATCAGCCTTGTGTTCGGTTTTACCTTCGGCATCAAGCTCATGGAAAACGCCGAACAGAATGCGCACGACACCTATAGCCGGATCCCCGAATCATTCAAGGAGATCAACGGCATCATACGCGATGAAGAAGAGCATGAACAAGCTCTTCTTACCCTGCTGGATGAAGAGAGGCTTAAATACACAGGATCAATTGTTCTCGGTCTGAACGACGCCCTTGTAGAGCTTATGGGCGTTCTGGCCGGACTGACCTTCGCCTTGCAGAACACCGCACTTGTAGCCCTGACCGCAGCCATCACCGGCGTCGCAGCCGCACTCTCCATGGCCGCCTCCGGATACTTGTCAACAAAATCAGATCCCGCCGGAAAAAATCCATTGGTAGCCGCACTCTATACCGGTATAGCCTATATCATCACCGTGCTACTCTTGATAACACCCTATCTGTTTTTGTCAGATCTCTATATCTGTCTCGGCCTCTCCTTTTTAACAGCCGTCATTATCATAGCCTTTTTCAACTACTACATTGCAGTCGCCCGTAATCTTCCCTTCAAAAGCCGTTTTTTCGAAATGGTCGGCCTCAGCTTCACCGTCGCCGCCCTCAGTTTTCTCGCCGGCTACGCCATCCGCTACGCCTTCGGCATAGTAATTTAACCACCCCACGTCCCTTAGCACTCAGGAAGAAATAAATGTGCCAATGTAGGTTGGGGTGATTCCTGAACCCCAACAAAAACCCGAAAGAAAGTTCATCATTTCTTGTAATTCACCTTGTAAACCATAACACTGTTCCCGCCAAGATTACCTCTTCCTTGTGCTGTTACCATAAGCCATTGCCCATTTTCACTTATATCCATCCCCACCGGATAACTATCTGCGTCGCATGCAGCAATAACTTTCATATCTGAGGTACGTACCACCACAACCTTACTCTCCCTGTTAACCGCCGCAAAGAGGTATTTGCCAGTCTTGTCTATAGATATCGTTCTTGCACCCAAACCGACATAAGCACTCTCCCACTGCGTGTAAGGCTCATCTTTTGATGTGCCTGAAAAATGATCAATAAACCCTTTAAGTGCCGTTTTCTGAACAAAACCAGTGTTATTGATACTGATGTAGACTACTGAATTCTTGATCACAAGATGACGCATATTTGTTTTCATACCAGTAACAGTGCCGATATATTTTCTATGAACAACATCCAGTACAGCAATTCCATTCCCTCCCATTTTACCAATAAAAATATACTTACTGTCAGGGGTAAATACCGTTCCACGCAAACAGTTTCCGCAGTTATGATCTCGATCAACTTTTTCATTCACAGAATAGTTCTGCGATAATCGATAATCAATGACAATGTTATCTCCACAGGTAAATTTTTCCGGATCACCCGAAGTTATATCAATTAAAGTAACACTGTTATCACCCCAATGCGTTACGGCGATGGTCTTATTATCAGGTGAGCAGGCAATCATTTTTGGCAAAGATGCAATGGTCATAACACGAACAAGAGCATCAGTATCAGTATCAATGATGCAGAGTGCTGAAGGATCGACCGCATTGGAGTCGTATGATCTGCGATAATAGGGGATCCACAAATACTTTCCATGATGCGAAAAACAACCTTCAACCGGTCTTCCCGTAAAGTAATTTAATCGACTTTTTTTTGTCCTGAATAAAAAATTCGAGTCCGAATTCTTCGCAAACAAATATTGATTCTGAGCATTGAACTTATGCATAATCACCTTCAACAGAGTAAAGTTCTCCAGACTATAGACTGATGTTGAGCAGCCTTCAAGTGAATTCACATAAAATTTTTTCTTGCTGTCAAGAACAGCAACCGACTTAGGTGAATTGATTGATTGGTCATAATGGTCATCCGGGTTTTCAGGATGAGCATTGTAATACTGGAAACGTTTTACAAGCTGAATACTTATCTCCGAATCAGTTGGAACAGACAAAGTTCCAATCGGTACAGATAAATTATCGGCAAATCCAAGCTGCGAAGAAAAAATACCTAATAAGAAAAATATTGCCAATCGTTTCATAGCGACATACATCATTACCTGACTCAGAACACCTCATTCCAAGTATCCATCTTTTTTTAATGTACTTAAATAATTGATGCAATATTATAAGTCCCATCAGCCCTATAAGATTTTGTCAATGTTCTTTCGATGGTTTGTCAAAAATCAAGGCCAGCACTTCCATCTCTTTTTTGTTGTTTTGCAATGCTATCTCCCGGATGCTCAAGGATGCCTTGCCGCCCATGATCCCCTTGCTGCCGAGCTTTTCGATGATCGATGCACTGTTTTGGCCTGCAACTTCAGCAACGGTTTCAAGTCGTGCCGTTGCCAGCGCTTTTGTCATATTCATACGAGGGTTTGATTGCTTACCTGCTGGAACGAAGATGGCCAGTATGGTGACAACCAGCCCTGTTACGATAATGGTGAGCGCAGGTTTTCGTGAAAAGTAGCCTTTAAAGGATTTCCAGTTGGCGATGATATGCAGAATCACTCCCGCACTCATGACCCAGCTCAGCCATTCATGTACAGGTCTGATGAATCCCGCATTGACATTGAAGAACATCAGAGTACCAGTAATGGCAAGAATGATGAAACTTGCAGTGGCAAGCGGAGTGGCCCATGATTTAATTGAGGTGCTCATTGTGTGTCAGTTGTTTGGATAAGATTCGAAAAAAACCAGAGATCATGCACAAACAGTTTGCTGGCACTGCATTTCTTGTTTTCTCTTTTGGCTATTCCGCTCGACAAATAAAACTGGTACGTAACGGAACACTGAAATTATTTCTCTGACTGCACTGCAAAGCAGGATGGATCGGTACCCTGATGATTTTCATACATTCAGGAATCCATTTCAAAGCCTTTCTGCCCTGGATAGCGACAGCCTTGATGCTGATCGTAACCGGCAGTGGTCATGTCGGGCAATGTCTGCTTAAGAAAGTCAGAGATGAGGTGAAGATGAAAATGAAACAGCGTGGTGTCGAATTAACCGATGACGACCTCAACCGTCAGCAATTCTGGGATACACTGACGGTCAAAACGCTAGAAAAATGGAGAACCATACACATGCCTATGGTGTCTGTTATAATAGCATTTACTACGATCCATATTCTGTGGATGATGATTGCCTGCATGACAACTTATTTCAGCTTTTCTCTCAAGTGGGTTGGTGAGGTTAAAAAGTCATTATGTATGAAGCCTCGTCAAGCTCGTTCAAGGTAAATTGATATCCCTGTCGGTCAATAAAAGCCATCCTTGTCTCAGCATCTTCCATCCTGTTCACAGCTTCATTAAACGCATCATCACTTTTCATCCTTTCGAGAAATGCACAGGCATCTTCATGTGACATTTGTTGCTCCTTGTAAAATATAGTACACCATCAGAATGCATCATCATCCATAAAAAATATATATCATACACACTGTTTGCAGGTATAAACCATTTGTATGTGTAAATAAAATATATTTTAATAATATAGCCAAATATTTCACAAGAAATAATGCTGCGCAGCACTCAATAATGAAAAACTGACATCCCCCACCTATACAGAATTGATGTAGCCGATCACCTTCATCCGTCACCCGACAATCGCTTTGTTGAAGGGTGAATACAGAGTAAAACGTTTGAGCAACCTACAGCAATCGCTATATTATCGGCTCATAACATAAGAGTTTGCTGAAACCAGTACCTTATGTCGTACAATGCCATAACAACGTATTTCTGGATTGTCACCATCCAAACATGACCTCTATGCAGTTTGACAAGAACAACAGACATAACGCTGACCGAACCGAATTGCAACGCGAGGGTACTCTCCGGACTCTGTTTGATGACCTTATCGATCCAATGTTTCTTATGGATCTCGACGGCCTTATTTTGGAATGCAATAAAGCATTTGCTTCAGTGTTAGGCAAAACAGTCCAGCAGCTTCTTCAGACAAACGCTTATGATTTAATACCTCAGAGTTTTAAGCAAGAACGGGTCAAAAAAGTTGAAAAAGCCGTTACTACAGGCAAGCGCCTTATTTTTGAGGATGATCGGTTAGGGCGATATTATCGTCATTGCTATTACCCGATTTCCGACGCAAGCGGAAAAGTTTATCAGTTATATGTTATAACACAGGACATAACTGAACAGAAACTTGCCGAATATGCTCTCAAGCAGAAAGAGGATCGTTTCAAGACGTTTTTTGAAAGGCACTCATCCACCATGCTGGTTATCGACCCCGACACCGACAATATCACTGACGCCAATAAAGCAGCAGTGGACTTTTATGGCTGGACATTTGAAGAACTTACGTCGATGCATATCGACGAAATCAACACCCACCAACCTGAAACAACAGAGAAAAACGCTGAAGCACCTGAAGCAATCAAACATAACCGAGATGTATTGTCCCATCGTAGAAAAGACGGCACTATTCGGGATGTTGAGGTTTTCAGTGCCCCCATCGAAATTGATGGTAAAGAGCTTCTCTATGCTATCATTCACGACGTTACCGAAAGAAAACTGGCCGAAGAGACTCTCAAGCGAAGTGAAAAAAGGTTCAAGACACTCTTTCATAGCCACTCTGCTATTCAGGCTCTTCTTGATCCCGATACAGGGGCAATTCTTGAGGTGAATCAGGAAGCCGCAAACTGGTATGGTTGGTCAATTGATGAACTCAAGCAGATGTACACCAAGGATATCAATACTCTGTCGCCGGATGCCATAATAAAAAGCCTTCAATCCGTAGAGGGCATGCGGCAGAATAAATTTATAGGCTCCCACCGAAGGGCAGACGGATCCATACGGGATGTAGAGATTTTTCGCAACAAAATAGAAGTTGATGGTAAACCGGTTATTCATGTCATCATTCACGACATCTCCGAACGCAAGCGCATAGAGAATATACTGGTGGAAAACCAGAAACGTTTCCGTCAGGCATTGGAAGCAACGCATGCTGGCGTTTGGGATGCGGATTTAAAGACTGGCGATAATATATGGTCGGATGAAATATGGGAGTTGTATGGATTGGAACGAGGGAAGGAAAAACCATCACATGACCTATGGGTTCGCACTATACACCCTGACGACAGAATTAAGATAACTCAGCTTGTTGATAATGCTGTACAAAAAAGACTTCCGCTGCACATGGAGTATCGTGTTGTTCACCTTGACGGCTCGCTGCACTGGGTAATGGGAAAGGGCATGCCGTTATTCGACAAAAAAGGCGATGCGGTTCGCTATATCGGTACAAGCCTTGACATCACAGAGCACAAGCTCCTGGAGGCAGAGAGAGAGGCTCTCCAGATGCAGCTGCAACATGCTCAGAAAATGCAGCTTGTCGGGCAGCTCGCAGGAGGTATTGCCCACGACTTCAACAATATGCTGACCGTGATTCTCGGGCATACTGAATTAGCACTCGACAAAGCAGACTCCTCTTATGATGATCTCGAAGCTATAAAAAAAGCAGCAACCCAATCCGCAGAACTTACCCGTCAACTCCTTGCTTTTGCCCGACGACGGTCATTATCGGCAAAAACTATTGACTTGAATGTCTCAATTGTGGAGATGTTCTCCATCCTGAAACGCTTGATTGGCGAAAACATTGCGCTTAACTGGATACCCAAAACAGAGCATGCATTTGTTCAGCTTGACCCAGCACAAATCAACCAGATTCTTGCCAACCTATGCGTCAATGCCCGCGATGCCATTGAAAAAAACGGCAGCATCACCATCGAAACAAATACTATTTATATTGACAAGGCAAAAAGCTCAACAGGTCACATCTGCAGGATTCCCGGTGACTACATAACGCTTACCATCACCGATAACGGACAAGGCATCGATACAGAGCATCTGCCCCATATTATGGAACCTTTTTTTACAACAAAAGAGGTTGGAAAAGGGACTGGAATGGGACTCGCGACAGTCTACGGTATTATCAAACAAAGTAATGGCTTTATCAAGGTAGAGAGTGAAAAGGGCAAAGGCACCACGATAACAATTTATCTGCCGTTACAGGGGCATGATGCAGTTACCGAAAGCGCAGGCGCCTCAAAACAACCGTTGCCTCATGGAACAGGACTGATACTTCTGGTAGAAGATCAGAAAGATATTCTGAAACTCTGCAGGCAGATACTTGAAGATAGCGGATACCATGTCCTTGCCGCTGCCAGCCCCAAAGAAGCAATTCAGCTTGCAGAATACTATAAAGACAAAATAGAACTGCTCGTTACCGATGTCATTATGCCGGTGATGAACGGCAGTGACCTCTTCAAAAAACTGCAATTGGTATGTTCCGACCTTAAAGTGCTCTACATGTCAGGCTACACTGCCGATTTCATAGCACAAAACCTTTGCATTGATGAAGGGATCAATGTTATCGAAAAGCCGTTTTCAATCGCCAAACTGACAAAAGCCGTAGCGAAAACACTGAAAGCAGGCAAATCCCATAACCATATCCATACGGGTGAGAACACATGAAATTTACCTATCAGAATCCAACACAACTCATCTTCGGTGCCGGGAC
Organism: uncultured Chlorobiaceae bacterium; assembly: GCA_903869365.1. Lineage (GTDB taxonomy): Bacteria > Bacteroidota > Chlorobiia > Chlorobiales > Chlorobiaceae > Chlorobium. The sequence continues at coordinate 6,926 of CAIPYV010000036.1, read as the reverse complement.
GATATCGAAACTCGGCGAAGCAGTGAGTGCTCACGGCAAAAAGGCCCTGCTGGTTACCGGCGGCGGCAGCGTCAAACGTAACGGCACATTCGATCGAGCCGTATCGAGTATGAACGCCGCCGGAGTGTCGGTGGTGGAGTGCTCTGGAATCGAGCCGAACCCCCGGCTCTCGACGGTGGTCAGAGGCGCTGAAATCGCACGCAGAGAAGGTTGCGACGTGCTCGTTGCCCTGGGTGGCGGAAGCACAATGGATGCGGCCAAAGTTATAGCGGCAGCCGTTTTCTATGACGGTGATCCGTGGAACATGATGTTCCATGTTCAGGAAAACCGAAAGCTTCCTGATCGTGCGCTTCCCATCATTACCGTACCGACTCTTGCGGCAACCGGTTCAGAAATGAACGCCGGTGCGGTCATCACCGATGAAAAGACAACAGTCAAGTCATTCGTCTCCGCCAAATGCATGTATCCAAGCGTAGCCATTGTCGATCCTGAACTGACGGTGAGCGTGCCGCAGGATCAGACAGCGTTCGGCATCTGCGACCTCATCACCCATGTGACCGAATCCTACTTCAATGGCGTCGATGGTACGCCGTTGCAGGATCGCTTCGCTGAAGGGGTCATACTCACAGCAATGGAATGGGGGCCAAAGGCAGTAGCCGACGGACATGACCTCGAAGCTCGGACACAGGTGCAGTGGGCATCGGTTGTAGCCCTTAACGGGTGGGTGCAGGCCGGTACCATGGCAGCATTTCCAGTGCACATGATCGAGCACACGCTATCAGCCCATCACGATATCGCACATGGTGCAGGGCTGGCGATTGTCAACCCCGCATGGATGCGTTTCGCCGCCCGAAGCCATCCGGCACGCTATGCGCAGTTCGCAGAACGCATCTTCAAGCTCTCATTGAAACATCCCGAAGATACACAAGCTATCACAGAAGGAATCGACCGCTTCGAGGAATTTTTACGTTCACTCGGTTGCCCGACCCGACTGTCACAAGTGGGTATCGGAGACGCACTGCTCGATCGTTATGCCCATGACACAGTACTTGTTGCTCATGACGCAAATGGCCACCTTCCAGGCCGACCCTCCATGAGCGAATCAGACATTGTCGAGGTGCTCCGTACAGCACTGAAATAGCTGCCCTCCGACTCTGTTGCAGACCGCAACCAGCTTCAGGCTCGATCCAAAAGGAAATCGAGCCTGAGAAAAGCGTCACTCAATCGACCAGAAAAAGTGTTATAGTTATAAAAAAAATCTATTCCGGTTAATCCATTCAATCCCATCACATGTCTGTTACCTGGCTGCATGTTTCGGACTTCCATCTGAGTGATAAAGGCCCCTATAATCAGGAGGTCATCCTTAATGCTCTTGTCTCTTCAGTCAGACGGTTGCGAGGAGAGGGACATAAGCCCGATCTGATCTTTGCAACAGGTGATATTGCTCAATATGGAAAGGCCAATGAGTATGCTTACGCAACAAAATTTTTCAATGACCTGCTTGATGCTGCTGGACTGGAAAAGAACCGGTTGTTCATTGTTCCCGGCAACCATGATGTTGACCGCAAGATGGGTAAAGGTCTTGCTCGAACCCTCGAATCCAATGAAGATGCCGATGAATATTTTGATCCTGAAACTCCTACACCCCATCTAACTCAAAAACTTAAGGCTTTCACAGAATGGTACAATGATTATTTCAAGGGTATAAGAACATTTCCCACGGACACAACCTGCAGTCAGGTAGAAGTAATCACCATCAGGAATACTTTTATCGCAGTTCTGCCCCTGAACAGCACTCTTTTCTGCATGGACGATCATGATTATAATAAACTCGTCATCGGGCGCCGTTGTCTTGCTATTGCTGAAAGGCAGTTACAACCTCTGGTTGAAGCCGATCTGAAAATCGCCCTGCTTCACCACCCCCTCGAATGGTTAAGCTCAATTGAGCGCGCAAACATCAGAGCAACCCTGGGAGCAAAGATTGATATAATACTTCATGGTCACTATCACGAGACAGTGACTGAAGGTATTGTATCAGCAAGTGGCGGATACCTTAAACTCGCAGCTGGAGCGGCCTGGCAGACACGGCAATATCCAAACTGTGCTCTGTACGCCACCTTCGAGGGCAATCATGTAAAAATCTTTCCCATTCACTACGTCGATAAACCACAAGAAATATGGAATCTCGACAACAGCATTTTTCCAGAACCACCATATACCAAAAGCTTTCCGATTAAAGGTGGTTTATCCTTTCCTGTAAAACTCCATGTTGCAGATGCAGAGCGCTATCAGGCAACGCTCAAAGAGGAACTGGGCTCTATCCGTATGCTTGGCCTACCGGGTATCAAGAGCGTCAATGTTAATCTGAATGATAACACTTTTGTGCCGTTGCGACTGGCTGACAGGCAGGAGAGCGGTAATAAAGAAAAGAGTAGCCTGCCAGAGGGTGAGCATATTCTCTATCCCGACCAGATTATGAAACGAGTATTTCACGACCGGAGGGGGCGGAGGATGCTTCTTGTTATCGGAGATCCGGGTGCAGGGAAAACCACGCTGCTCCAGTATTATGCCTTGTGCGCACTTGAGGGTGATCATTATATAAGGCTTGGTTTTGCCGAGCCCATCAGCGTGTTTTATTTCCCGCTTCGTGAGCTGCTTCGAGATAAAGCAGGCAACTACGATACCCTGCCAGAAAACCTCGCAAGCTGGTACGGCAAGCATCATCAAACTATTGCCACCGATATCTTTTCTGACTGGTTGAACACCGAGACTTCACTGGTATTGCTTGATGGCCTCGATGAAATCAGTAACACTACGGATCGAATCCAAGTGTGTAAATGGATTGACAAAGCATGGGCGGGTTTCAGCAAGGCCTGTTTTGTGGTCACATCGCGGGCGACAGGGTACAATAAAGATGAAGGTATTGAACTTGAGGTTGCTTACGATCGGGCTGAGGTACAGGACTTCACGCTGGAACAGCAGGAGCGATTTTTAAGGAACTGGTTTACAGCGGCCTTTTTGAACGAACCGACTCCAGATAATTTTGGTGATAAAGAATGGATCGAGCATCAGAGAGCAGTAGCTGATGATCGAACAATCAGAATGGTTACTCACCTGAATGAGGAGAAAAACAAGGGCCTTCGGCAGCTTGCTGCTGTTCCAATGATTCTGCAGATCATGGCCATTCTCTGGAAGGATAGTGATTATATGCCGGAAAGCCGTGTAAAACTTTATGAGGCATCACTCGACTATCTGCTCGAAATCAGGGATAAACAGCGAGAAATAATTCCGCTTGTTTCAGCGGCTCGGGCCAAGCTGGTGCTTGCCCCCGTGTCCCTCTGGATGCAGGAAAAGCTCAAGAAAGATGAAGCAGGACAGTTGGCCATGCATAAAAAAATACAGGAACAGCTGGATAAGCAGGATAAACCGCCTTCTGCTGAGGATTTTTGTGATTATCTTGTCAAACGCGCAGGGTTGCTGATGAAGACAGGTGGCCATTATCTGTTTCGCCATAAGTCATTCAGGGAATATCTGGCAGGGGTCGAGCTTGCCTCAAAAGTAAAATCTACAAAGTACGTCGGGCATCTGATTACAGGGTTTGGCAAAGACTGGTGGGACGAACCGATCCGCTTTTTTATTGCACTTGGAAACGAAAAGATATTTAACCTCTTTATGAAAAAGCTGTTTGACTCGCCAGTCAGTGCAGATTTGTCGCCAAAACAGCAAATATTGTTGCAGGCCATTATTGAGGAAGCACCACTGAAAAAGGTTGATGCTCTCTGCACAAAGCTTCTGGATCCATCAACGACTTCAAGCCGGCAGAGAACGATTATCGACTGTCTGAAAACGATTGGAAAACCCGCTGCGCTTGAGACCTTGCAGCGCTTCAAAAGGGAGTGTCTGGCGCAAGGGAATAAGGATGTTACCGGTCGGGCAGATGAAGTTATTCGTTTCTTTGGCGGTCAAATAGAAGAACGTGAAGCTGAAAAACCACTCTTCGGAACCATACGCTCTATACTCAATCCGAATGAACACAATGCGGAATATATCCTGATACCAGGAGGACGCTATGTTTATTCAGTGACAGGAAAGGAAGAGTTCGTAGCCGATCTCTATGTCGCCAAGTATCCGGTAACCAACAAACTCTACCGCTCTTTCATAGCTGCACTCGGGAGCGTGCCAGAGTTAAAAGACAAGATGAACGACATTGCGAAAAAGGAAAAATGGGTTACAGGATTTGAGAAATACCTTGAAGGTACAGACGACCTTGCCACACTGTTTCGTTCAAAATATGATGAAGACCGAAAATTCTGCGGTGATGATCAGCCGGTGGTTGGTGTATCATGGTATGCTGCACGTGCCTATTGCCTGTGGTTGTCTCTGTTGGAGTATAAAGGTGAGAAGATAGATATTTATCGTTTACCAAAAGAAACAGAGTGGGAATGGGCCGCTGGAGGAAAGCAAGGAACTGTTGGGCAGAAAGTCCGAGACTATCCTTGGACTGAAGAAAAGGGTGAGCCAACATCCACTCTTGCGAATTATGATAGCAATGTAGGCGCAACAACACCTGTAGGCCGCTATCCCGAAGGGGCTACACCTGAAGGTTTGTACGATATGGCCGGCAATGTGTGGGAGTGGATGGAAAATTACTGGGATGATACGGAGAAGTCCGCCCGTTCGTTGCGCGGGGGTTCGTGGAACGTCGAGTCTGGTTATCTGCGTTGCTCTGCCCGGATCTGGTTCAATCCGGATTTCTGGGTCAACCGCGTCGGTTTTCGAGTTGTTCGCCCTGGTCATTCTTCCTGAAATTCTGATCGTCTGTTCTCTGGATATCTGGAATTCATTATAAACTATTCGTTGTTACATTGCCGAATCATGAGATGCTCATTGTTAAAAAGGCCTACGATTTTTCGAAATGGCTTCTGAATCATACTGGGAAATTTCCGAAAAGCTATCGTTTCAGTATTGCGGTCCGTATAGAAAATGCTGTGCTGGAGTTCACAGAACTGGTTGCGATTGCCAACATGCGCAGCAACAAAAGGCCAGTGCTGCAACAGGCTGATGAAGTGCTTACTCGATTACGCCTTTTGCTCCGCATGAGTTTTGACATGAAGTTCATCAATCTCCAATCCTATGAGTTCGGGAGCCTCCAGATAGCTGAATTAGGAAAAATGCTTGGAGGCTGGATGAAAAAGCTTGAATAAGTCGATTGAAAATTGTAGCTATCAGTGGTTCACTATGATGGAAAAGAGCCGGTCAATGATCCGCCCGTTCGTTGCGCGGGGGTTCGTGGAACAACAAATCTGATAATCTGCGTTGCTCTGCCCGGAACAGGAACAATCCGGATAACAGGAACAACAACATCGGTTTTCGAGTTGTTCGCCCTAATCATGCCCGTTTCAATGTGTGTAAAAACCCATCTCGATGCCGTTATTTCAAGGAATGGCGGACAATGTATGGGTATGACATCTGGCTCTTTTTCCTGCGGCATTTCTCCATTGGGAAGTGCACAAACAGAACAGATAAAACAGGCCGCTTGAGTAAGCAATTGAAAAAGCAGCCTGTTTTTTTTCTTGTGAAGCGATGAAAACCAGTAAAAACCTTTTCGACGGGATTATTTCGTTTGAAAATGTGCTTTCAGCGGCTCAAAAAGCGGCCAAAGGGAAGCGTGAAAACCAGTCAGTTCTTCTGTTTTTCAATTATCTTGAAGAGAATCTCTGGGAGCTTATATCAGCGTTACAGAGCAAAACCTATCAGCCCGGATCGTATAAAACCTTCAGTATCTACAAGCCAAAGCCAAGGTTGATCAGCGCTGCACCATTCAGAGATCGTGTTGTGCATCATGCCCTGATTTCGGTTGTCGGCCCGATACTTGAACGGAGCTTTATTTTTGATACCTATGCCAACAGAACAGCTAAAGGCACCCATAAAGCTATAGAGAGATATCAGTACTACCTGAAAAAATATGATTATGTGCTAAAGTGTGATATCCGAAAATACTTTCCATCAATTGATCATGAAATTCTTAAGTCAAAACTTCGGAATAAAATATCGTGCCGCGATACCCTTTGGCTTATTGACACCATAATCGATAACAGTAACCTGCAGGCAGAGCATGTACCTTATTTTCCTGGAGATGACCTGTTTGCGCCATACGAAAGAAGACGGGGGTTGCCTATCGGAAACCTGACCAGTCAATGCTTTGCAAATTACTATTTGAGTTTTCTGGATCACTACGTCAAAGAGGTGTTACGATGTAAAGGGTATGTGCGCTACGTTGATGATTGTGTCTTGTTTTCAAATGCAAAGTCTGAGTTGTGGGAGTGGAAAGAAGCTCTCGAACTCTATTTGCAAAAATTCAGATTGATACTCAATGCTCAAAGGACGGAACTTTATCCATCTACCGAAGGGAAGTGCTTTCTTGGACAAAAAGTATTTCAGTCATACCGGCTTCTTCCTGCTGAAAATGTACGAAGGGCAAAAAAAAGGCTTCAATGCTCAATATTTTCTAAGCCAGAAACCATCCAGCAACGACTTGCCGGATGGGTCGGTCATGCCAGCCAGGCCAACACCAGAAACCTTTTGCGATCATTGGGGTTGGTGGGTAACAAATCATGATTGCGATTACCATGCCAACATACTTTTTTGAGCTTGGTCTATTTCTATGGAAAGGATAAAAAAATGGCAGAAAAATGAGTGCTAAAAAGGCTCGAATAGTCAAGGTTCTTGTGGCATCACCTGGTGATGTTGCTGAAGAGCGAGCAATGGTAGAAGATGTCATAAATCAATGGAATGCCCGTCCACTACGTCCGTTGAAGCTTGAACCAGTGTTATGGGAATCCAGTTCTGCACCTGAAACTGGTGGCAGGGTGCAGGGGATACTCAACAAGCAGATTGTCGACCTATGTGATTTCGCCATCGGAATT
>CAIPYV010000035.1 GCA_903869365.1 uncultured Chlorobiaceae bacterium | reverse complement strand
TGTTTGCCAAGTTTCTTTTTGAGAAACGAAGCTGCTGTGTGGCCGGCAACTCCTGCTCCTAATACAACAACTTTTGCCATAGAGACTCCATGTTTTCAATGGTTTTGAATGATCCTCTCATCTTGAAAGATTGAGCAGGAGAAAGAAGTAACTGTTGACCGTTCACTTGAACGCATGACCGGGCACAACGCCGACAGCCTTGAGAATTTTGGCAAGCGGGCAGAACCCTGTAAATGCTGCCTGAAAAAGGTTTGCTCCGACAAAACCGGTAAACCAGAGCCAGTTCTGGTTATGATAGATGGAGAGCAAAAGGCTGGAAAGAATAAAAACACCAGCAATTGCAAACACCAGACGATCGATATTCATGGTAAAAAATGTTAAAAGATTATAATTACAGTTTTTTAGCGGCGGTTACCAGAAATACCGGATATGCAACGGTTACGCCTGATCTGTTTGTTTTGTTAAAGGCGTGAATGGTCTCAAACGACGTTGTCTCCAATCCCGCAGCTCTCAGGATTGCTGCAAGTTCTTCCCGGTCAAACCCATGATGAACCTTTTCAAGAGGATCATCGTGAAAGAGGCCATCTTCCTGATCAAGATCAGCAATCGCGATGATACCGCCCGGAGCAAGAAGATGGGATATCCGGTTTAACAACCCTGCGGTATTGTCGATATGGTGAAGGGTCATGCTGCTGTAAATCAGATCAAAGCGTTTGTCATCGAGAACGCTCTCCGAGGATGACAAGAAATCAAGACGGCTCACGTCGATGTTGGTAATTCCACAGGTATCAACGGCATAGAGCATCTTCACCAGTTGTGCGATTTCAAGGGTTACCAGCCCTGTACCGCATCCTAACTCAAGGGCAAGCATACTTTTTGTTGGTTTTGCTGCTGCTATAATTGCTTTTGCGACGGTGTGTGCAAGCGCTCTACGTTGTGGATTCTCATCCCACTGCCGTGCTTCGCGATTAAATTTATCAGGACTGTTCCACGTGTCAGTCATTGTAATTATGAGTTAAAACAAATTGAAGCGAGAAAATCAATACCCTCATGGGTTAGTTTTGAAGCTCCGAGAGCTACAACAACAAGAGCCGGAGAGTTACGAATACCGCTGTGCTCAAAAGTGATGGTTTTATGAATACCGTCCAACGCAACAACTTTGTCGATAGTCAGGGAAAAGTCATGCTTGCGAGCCAGTTTCGACAAAGGCATTGAAACGTCCTTGAACGATATACTCCCAACCGGTATCCAGATTGCCAATGGATAGATAAACAGATAGTCCCTTTCTGAAACAAGCTCTACCTCAAATCCCTGTTTCCGAAAAGCAATGGCTGCTGCAACACCGCCTATGCCTCCACCAAGAATCAGCACTTTTTGCATTGATACGCTCTTTTTGTGCGATGATGGTCAGCGAGTGACCGTTGTAACAACAAACTCTGGAGGTGATTGTATATGCTTTTTTACCGCACACAGATTAGCCGCACTGATAACAGCATCTTTGTATTTTTCAGGAAAATCCTTTGGAAGCTCTATGGCGATCTCGATTTTTCCTATGCCACGGCCCGACTCATGAGCCGTATGAGACTGAACAATGCGAATATCATCGGTCGGAATACCCCTGCTCTGGCAGAAGGACAAAACAAAAATGCCGGCACAGGTGCCAATTGAGGCAAGAAACAGAGCAAACGGTTCAGGAGCAGAACCCTCGCCACCGGCATATTTCGCCTGGTCAGTTTGAATGGTAAAGCCATTAAATTCGGCATTCACCTTCTTTCCGCCTCCGAAAGTTACGATCATTTCGCTTTTCATGATGAACAACTGTCACAATGGTTGATAGTAAAATACTTCACCGACATATACCTATACCCTGTATTGGTATAATACCCATTATATAAATTGTCCACCTAATCTGCAAGCCATAGATCTCTTATTATGAAACTGTTCCTGTTTTTTTTGGACTTGCTTTTCTTGGAGCACGTAGATGTGGCTTCAGTTTTCTGAAAAAAAACTCTTCTTGCTTCCATTCTGAGATTGTTGGGGTTTATGAGATCCCTCCTTTGTCGGGATGACAAAAGAGGGAGTGCAAAGAAGGAATGAGTTACGATGACTGTTGGGGTTTATGCTCCGGCCATCATGGCTTCGATGTCTGCATCAACGGTGCCGATTGGCATGATGCCGAATTTTTCTACCAGAACGGCGGCTACATTTGGTGTCAGGAACTCGGGAAGTGTTGGTCCGAGACGGATGCCTTTGACGCCGAGGTAGAGCAGGGCGAGCAGTACGGTAACAGCCTTCTGTTCATACCAGGCGATATCAAAGGAGATGGGGAGATCGTTGATATCCTCAAGAGCAAAAACTTCCTTGAGTTTGAGTGCAATGACGGCAAGTGAATAGGAGTCATTACACTGGCCTGCGTCGAGCACGCGGGGTATGCCGCCGATATCACCGAGCTCAAGCTTGTTGTAGCGGTACTTGGCACATCCTGCGGTAAGGATAATGGTATCGTTTGGCAATGCTGCGGCGACATCGGTATAGTAGTTGCGTGACGCATGGCGTCCGTCACAGCCGGCCATGACCACAAATCGTTTGATAGCGCCGCTTTTGACGGCTTCAACCACCTTGTCGGCAAGTGCAAGCACCTGATGATGTGCAAATCCTCCGGTGATGGTGCCATTTTCAATCTCTTTTGGCGGCTGACAGTTTTTTGCCAGATTGACAAGTACTGAAAAGTCCTTCTGACCGCCATCATGGCTTGCCGGAATATGTTTCAGTCCTGGGTAACCGGCCATGCCAGTAGTAAACATCCGGTTACGGTATGATTCGCGAACTGGAACAATGCAATTGGTGGTCATCAGGATCGGACCGTTGAAGGTGTCGAACTCTTTGTCCTGCCGCCACCATGATCCGCCATAGTTGCCAACAAAATGAGGATATTTTTTAAATGCCGGGTAGTAGTGTGCCGGGAGCATTTCACAGTGGGTGTAAACGTCAACACCTGTTCCAACTGTCTGCTTCAGCAGGTCTTCCAAATCGCGAAGGTCATGTCCGGAAATCAGGATGCCAGGGTTGTGGCCGACACCAGTCTTCACCGTGGTGATTTCAGGATGTCCATAGGTAGTGTTATTGGCTTTGTCAAGCAGTGCCATTGCCTTGACGGCGACACCACCGGTTTCGAGTACCAGTCCGGTCAGTTCATCTGCTGAAAGCTCTTTGGTGAGCGCTGCAAGACCTTTAACATAAAAAGCGTAGATATCGTCGTCATGATACCCAAGAACCGCTGCGTGATCGGTATAGGCAGCAAGACCCTTAAGACCGTAAAGCACAAGGCTTTTCAGTGAACGCAGGTCTTCGTTTTCACTCAGGCTGTTGATACCGACGGCAAGGGCTTTGGCAAGAAAATCTTCCGAGGTGCTGCCGGTCCAGTGTGCGGCATCATGATGTGGCAGATGATGGAGCGCAGCGTTGAGTTCATCACGCATCGCGAGAGTCCTGCGAATCTGGGCGACTATTGCGTCCTCATCAAAGTTGGTATTGGTGACCGTCACAAAGAGCGACTCGCTGATGAGTTGACCCGCCTTTCTTGAAATGCTTCCTTCCATTTTTTCTGCAGCCAGTGCAAGGCCTTCGGTTGCATAGACCAGCACATCCTGAAGCTGAGCCGTAGATTCATCTTTTCCGCATACCCCGCGCACTGTACAGCCTGTGCCATGGATACTTTCCTGACATTGATTACAAGACATTCCCATCGTTCTATCCTCCATTATTAAGTTATTTGAAAGAAAGTGCTGAGTCCTGAGTGCTTAGAACTGGCTACTCAGTGCTTGCTGCCCGGCACTTTCCCTATCTTTTACTGCTCCCTCGCTATCGCCCATTTTTTCTTTTACTAACGCCCTGTTCTTATATGCTGTACACAACAGCCGCCTGTTTGTTGGCTTTCGCTTTATGATCTCGCTGAAATCCTGCATGGCACCATCAAGATCCCCTGTTTTTATTCTTGCCATACCTCGATTTCCATAAGCAGTTATGGTTTCACGGAAACGGAGACCTATGTTCAATGCCTTGCTGAAATCACTGATAGCCCCCTCATAATCCTCGCAACTGCTCCGGGCATTTCCCCGATCATAGTATGCTTCTGCATTGTCGGGATGTTCCGCGATGATCCGGCTGATCTCCGTGGCCGTCCCCCTGTACCCGCCCATCGCATCTTTCAGCATTGATTTTTTACTTATTGATTTATTATACCCATTCTTCTGATATGGTTTCGCCTTGCAGGCTTATTATTACTTTTTTTACTGGTACCTTACGCTTGGCCTTTCGCTGGGCTTCGGCAACAAGCGACATCAGGCCTCCACAGCAGGGCACCTCCATGATGGCTACGGTGATGGTATTGATGTGTGACATATCGATCATGGCGACAAGTTTGTCAATATAGATGTCCATCTCGGAATCAAGCTTCGGACAGGCTATCGCAAGAGTTTTACCTCGCATGAAGGATCCATGGAAGTCGCCGACAGCATAGGCAGCACAGTCGGCTGCCAGCAAGAGGTCGGAACCCTGAAAGTAAGGTGCCTGGGGTGAAACAAGGTGCAGCTGGATCGGCCACTGGCGAAGAGCACTTTGAACTGGTGCGTTTGGTTTGGTGAAAACCGCTGCATCAGATTTGCCATTGGCGTTGAAGTCTCTTGTCCTGCTACCTGGACATCCGCCGGCGTGCGCTGCATGGTGGTGCCCTGCATGTGCATGCTGCGTTGCCGGTTGGCGGGTGACTTCACTTTCCAGTGGATTGCCAATTCCCTGCTCCTGCAGGTATTCGAGCGCCTGCTGCACGAGGTCGCTCTGGCCGTGATCCATCAAATGGTTCAGATGAGCTGCTATGACATGGGGACCGCCTTTTGCAATGCTCTCATGCATGACCCGCTTTTCGTCGTAAGGTTCAGCCTCACGGGTTTCGATCTTCATCGCTCCTGTCGGGCAATGGCCAATGCAGGCTCCAAGTCCATCGCAAAACAGGTCACTGATAAGGCGGGCTTTGCCATCAATTACCTGCAGTGCTCCTTCGGGACAACCTGGAATACAGTCGCCGCATCCAGTACATCTTTTTTCATCTATGGTGATAATCTGTCGTTTCATCGTTTATTACTCCTGTTCTTATGGTTTCAGTCCCGCACTCTCAAGATCCCGAAGCAGCTTGCCGATGGTGACCTTTTCAAACTCGCTCTGCACAACCTGCTCAATACGCATGATTTCATGGCGTAGCACACAGCGTGCACGATTGCCGCAAATCTGCTTGCGGAACATGCATTCCGACACCTGCACCTTGCCCTGAAATATTTCAATCAGTTGTGTTACCGTGATGGCATCCGGATCTTTTTTCATCATAAAGCCGCCCTGAGCTCCCTCTTTTGAAACAATGAGGTCGTGGCGAATCATCTCCTGCAACAGACGACGCAAAAACTGGTAAGGTATATCGTGCTCAGTCGCAATAGACTTTGCGGACAGATAACTCCCCTTCTTTGCAGCGAGCGCCAGCAAGGCCCGTATTGCGTAATCACTATTCTTGGTCAGTACTTTCATTGTTGCTGGTTTAATTGATACTAATATAGTATCAGTTTTATTTAAAGCAAAACTTATTTTTTTACGGGTAGGCAACAAAACATAATACTCTGCTCAATGGATCGACAAAACTAATGATAAAGAACGTCATGACCAGCAATGAGTAGCCCATTCTCAACGCTCAGCTCTCAGTATGTTCTTAGAGCCAAGCTGGTTGTAATGAACTTCATCAAAGCCAGGACTGCAGGTTGCTCCTGCGGCAGCGAACCTGATTGATGGGTTAATTGATTATTTGATTGCAGCAGACCGCTGATACTGTCAGACAAGAGGAGGGTGAAATGATTCGACCACCAACTCCATAATTCATGTTCAAACCTCCACAGGGCCCAAAGATGTTTTAAGGTCTACTCCGGCTTCATGGCATCAATTTTCGCAAGCAGGTCGCGGGTCGACTGGTAGAAAAGCGGTAAAAGATCGTTAAACGAAAGCCTCACCATACCGGTTTCATCGATGAGAACATACGCACGCTGCGATATGCCGAGGAAGGCAATGGTGTCGTAGAGCTGGCTTACCTCTTTTTCATGATCGCTGAGCAGGGTGAATGGCAGGCTGTTTTTCTCGCCGAACTGCTTGTGGGAATCAATGGTATCGGTGCTGATACCGAGAATGGTAATGCCTCGTTTGGTGAATTCGGTATAGTTGTCGCGGTAGCTGCAGAGCTGCGTGGTACAGACCGGAGAATCGTCTGCGGGGTAGAAGACAAGCAACACCCGTTTGCCAGAGTAGTCTGAAAGCGAGACCTTGTTGCCTTCTGAATCGGGGAGTGAGAAATCCGGAGCCTTGGTATTTTCGGCAATCATAGGTGTTATCCTGTTTTGTAATGAATATGAAGGTTCTTGAGATAAGAAACCGCATAAGTTGCCTTAGAGTTTCAGCGGGCATGAAAGCCGCTTGTTTTTTTGGGGTTCGATTGCGAACAAGTTCCGTATCGTCTCGGAAATACTCCGCCGCATCAGGGCAGAAGAAGGTGACTATCCCGTGTTAGTCAAAATCAACGGATTCGATCACCGGCGGGGAGGAATGCGGCCTCCTGAAGCTTTAGAAATCGCCCGTCTGCTCGAAGCTTCGGGATGTTCAGCAATAGAGGTTTCTTCGGGCACGGTGGAGGAAGGGCTTTCAATCATGCGAGGGCCTGTCTTTCCTTCAGAAGCGCTGCTTGCCAGCAACTTCAGGTTTAAGTCACTGCCTGCAATGGTCAAAAAAGCCCTTGCGCCTCTGCTTCGTCTGGCCATGCCATCGCCCAAGCCATGGCGAGGTTACAATCTCGAGGTCACAAAAGCAATCAGGCAAGCAGTCTCGATTCCTGTCATTGCCGTTGGCGGCATCCATACGCTTGAGCATATCACCAGTGTACTCGATAGCGGCACGGCTGATTTTCTTTCCATGTCGCGCCCATTCGTTATCGAGCCGAACATTGTGCGGAAACTGCAGGAAGGAAGGCAGACGGCATCTCGCTGCATCGAGTGCAACTACTGCGCAATCATGATTGAGGAGGGCTCGCTCAGATGCTTGTTCGGCAAACTCCCCGCAAAACAGCATGCATAGGTTGGCTAAGGACAAGCGAGTCAGCAGCTATTCGATGGCAGCTTGATTCCTTTATTATCGCTATTCAACAACGTCCCCAAATCCGGCAGCGCTGACGCGTGCCGGATTTGCTTAAAACAAAGGGTCAGGCTTTCTCTGCTACTTTGCGTTCCTTGACTTTCAATGCTGCTTTGCCGGTACGTTTGCGCAGGTAGAACAGTTTTGCTCTTCTTGCCTTGCCGTGCTTCACTACGGTAACGCTCTCAATGTTGGGTGAGTTGACGGGGATGATCCTTTCAACGCCGACACCGTGTGATATTTTTCTGACGGTGATTGTTTTATTGCCGCCTGCTCCCCTGTCGCTGATGACAATACCTTCGAAGGCCTGAAGTCTTTCCTTTTCGCCCTCAATTACCTTCAACTGAATCTTGACGGTATCGCCCGGATTAATTTCCGGAAAATCGGTAACGGCCTGGGTGGCTTCTACTAACTTGATTAACTGATCCATGACAACTACTATTTACGTTATTTTTTCTTTAATTCTTCTAAAACTGTATGATCAAGAAGATCGGGCCTGCGCTGCCGTGTTCTTTCAAGAGCATTTTCACTGCGCCAGTGCTCGATGTTACTGTGATTACCTTTCAACAGCACTTCTGGCACCTGCATTCCCCTGAATTCTGAAGGACGTGTGTAATAGGTACAATCAAGCAACCCTGTCTGAAAAGAGTCGGTCAGAGCTGACTCACTATCACCAAGAACACCAGGTATGACCCTGACAACGGCATCCATAAGAAGCAGTGCTGGTATTTCACCGCCTGACACAACAACATCACCTATGGATATCTCCATGGTAATCAAATTCTGCCGGATTCTTTCATCAATGGCTTTGTAATGACCACAGAGAATAATCAGGTTTTTCTTCCTTGACAGCCTGTTTGCCATAGACTGGTCAAACAAGGTGCCATCCGGTGAAAGGAAGATGACTTCATCATACTCTCTTTCACCCTTCAGCGTTTCGATACAGGCGAACACCGGTTCGGGACGGAGTACCATACCAGCGCCACCGCCGAATGGTGAATCGTCAACCTGCCGGTACCGGCCCAGTCCATAGTCATGCAAGTTATGAATGTAAATGTCAGCATGGTTTTTTTTCCGGGCAATACTTAACAATCCATTGTCAAGCGGTGAGTCAAAAAAACCGGGAATAACTGATATAACATCAATCCTTATTGCATTCATTGGCCGAGTTTGGTTTCAACAGACTTTTTCCGGGGTCAGCCATTTACAGAAATTCGCCGAATCTTGGTATCACCATGTACTTTTCACCCAGATTGAACTCTTCAACAAATTCGTCTATAGCTGGCAACAATATTTTTTTTTCACCGACCTGAACCTCATAGACTTCATTCGCCGGCATTCTGATAACATTGGTAACAACACCAACTTCACTTCGATTACGGTCAAGTACTTTCATGCCGACAATCTCATGAACATAGGCGCGGTTTTCCGGCTGGGGCAACAGTTGATCTTCAGTAACAAACAATTTCCAGCCTGTCAACGCCTCGGCTTTTTCCATGCTGTCAATTCCTTCAAAGAACAACCATGCAAACCCTGCCGCAAGAGTTGCTTTTTTGACCTTCAGCAACTCAACCGAATCGACGGATTTACCCGCGTAATAACGCCGTCGCGAAAGAAAACTTTCTGGAAAGTCGGTGACAAGTTCCACTTTCACTTCACCCTTCAATCCTTTCGGTTTGAGAATGATACCCGTTATATAGAGTTCCATCCCGACCTTACCTTAAAAGAGTGATCAGGCCTCTTTGCCTGCTGCTGCTGCTTTCGCTTCTGCTTCTTTTTTGGCAGAACGACGATGAGACTTGAGTGCAAGGCGCTTCTGACGTCTTACGTTCTGATGCTCCTGCCACTTCTCCATCTCGGCTGTAATGTCGGCCTCGCTGCGTCCCATGCTCTTGAGTCTGAGTTCATAGAGCAAGCCGGTCGTACGGATAAGGCTTTGTACTGTTGCTGTCGGCTGTGCACCTGTCTGCATCCAATAGACAATACGGTCTTTATTAATGGTTACAGCGTGTGGTTTGGCGGTAGGCTGATAATGGCCTACAACTTCAAGGAATTTGCCGTCCCGTGGTGAGCGTGCATCGGCAACAACAATCTGGTATACCGGCAATTTTTTTCTTCCTGCTCTTTTCAGTCTGATCTTTACCAAGGCTTAAAATATTTTAGTTAATGTTAACGGTCAACCGTGAATGTAATCTATCGTTTTAAAAACTTGTCAAGTGCAAGATTCTGAGAGGTAATTTTCCGGCCCGATTGAGAGAGCTTTGATACTGAACGCATCATCTTTTTCATCTCTCCGAACTGCTTGAGCAGAAGGTTCACCTCCTGAACTTTCGTACCGCTGCCTTTGGCAATACGCTGACGGCGGCTGCCATTGATGATTTCAGGATTCACTTTTTCCTGTCTGGTCATTGAATTGATCATGGCTTCAATAGGTTTGAAATCAAGATTTTCAAGATCCTGTTTCGGAACCATCTTGTTAAGACCCGGCACCATCTCAATCAAACCCTGAATGGAGCCCATTTTTTTAAGCTGCTGCAGCTGATCGAAAAAGTCGTTGAGATCGAACTCGTTCTTCATCAGCTTTTTCTGCATCTCGAGACTCTTCTCAAGATCGAGGTTTTCCTGGGCTTTTTCAACAAAACTGACAATATCGCCCATTCCAAGAATCCTCTGGGCCATACGATCGGGATAGAAGATATCAAGGTCATCGACCTTTTCACCGATACTGATAAATTTAATCGGCTTTTCCACGACCTGACGTATGGAGAGTGCGGCACCACCCCTTGAATCGCCATCAAGCTTGGTCAGAACAACCCCGTCAAAATCAAGACGATCATTGAAAACCTTTGCGGTATTGACAGCTTCCTGACCCATCATGGAGTCAACAACAAAGAGCAGTTCATCAGGTTTAAGAGCATCTTTCAACGCCTCAGCCTCGGCCATCATAAGCTGATCAATCTGCAGACGTCCGGCTGTATCGATAATAACAACATCTCGGGCGGATGACTTTGCAGCTTCAAGCCCCTGAAGAGCGGCCGCCATGGCGTCCTGTTCCTCTATGGCGAAGACGGGGACGTCAACCTGCAGACCAAGCGCTTTGAGCTGATCAATTGCTGCCGGACGATAAACGTCAGCGGCAACAAGTAGCGGATTTTTTCCGTTCTTTTTGAGTCGCAGAGCGAGTTTAGCGCAGAAGGTAGTTTTTCCCGATCCCTGAAGACCGGCTACCATAATGATTGCGGGGAGTTTCTTGGGTGAAAGGTTGAGCGGCTTCTGTTCGCCACCCATCAGTTCAGTCAGTTCATCATAGACGATTTTCACGATCATCTGCGCAGGCGAGACACTTTTGATGACCTGTTCGCCAAGGGACTTTTCCCTTATATCTTCAATTAATTTCTTTGCTACCTTGTAGTTAACGTCGGCACCAAGAAGAGCTCGCTTGATATCCCGCATCGCGAGACCAATATTGATCTCATTGATGGTGGCCTGACCGGCGAGCTTTTTAAAGGTGGCCTCTAATTTATCACTTAAACTATCAAACATCGGTTCCTGCTTTTTTCAGATAAAGCTTAAAAATGCTTAGCTTTAATTATAACAAAAAATAGCAAAAAATAAAATGATACAAGCATTCTTCGGTGCTGAAAAGGTTTTTCCGGCTATTTTTTTTATTTTCTGCCCACAGAACACATCAAGAGAAACAAAAGGTTATGACCGCAAGCTCCATTAAAACCATTCTGGACTCTTTTCGAAGCAAGCGAATTGCTGTTATCGGCGATATTATGCTTGACAAGTATATTTTCGGCCATGTCTCCCGCATTTCGCCGGAATATCCGGTACCGGTAGTTGATGTCACCCATGAGGATTACCGGCTTGGGGGAGCTGCAAATGTTGCGCTCAATACGCAGTCGCTTGGGGCACAAACCATATTGATCGGTATTACCGGAGCGGACAGCAACCGCGAGATCCTTCTGGAACTGTTCCGTTCCCATGGACTTGCTACGGAAGGACTGAGAATCGACGCTTCAAGACCGACCACCTGCAAAACAAGAATTCTCTCACAAAACCACCATATCACAAGAGTTGACTTCGAAAGCAGGAGAGAGGTCAATCCGGAGATTGAACAAGCTGTTATCGATTCAATAGATGCTGTTATCGACTCAATAGATGCTGTCGTGCTGGAAGACTACAACAAGGGTGTTCTCACTCCGGCTATTATTGCGCATATCATTGCAAGGGCCAAAGCGCGTAACGTCCCTGTCCTTGTCGATCCGAAACTCCGGAATTTCTTTGCGTTCAAAGAGTGCGCGGTTTTTAAGCCGAACCTTTCTGAAATGGCATCATCACTCGGGATAGTGCTGCCCAACAACGATCCTGAGGTTGAAGAGGCCTGCCGTATGCTTCGGGAAAAACTGCAGTGTGAAACCATTATCGTTACCAGAAGCGACAAAGGAATGACTCTCTATAATGGTTCGTTCACCCATATTGCCGCCACCTCACTGGACGTTGCTGATGTATCCGGTGCCGGGGACACCGTCATCGGACTGCTGGCACTGGGTGCTGCTGCCGGTATTGATATTGTAACCAATGCAACTATAGCCAATCTTGCGGCTGGAACGGTCTGTCAGGAGGTAGGAGCTGTTCCCGTCAGGCCAGAAAAACTGATCAGGGCTTATCAGGAATATCTTCAACAATAGAGAGATACCGTGCGAGTTCCTCTGGATATGGCGGAGCATAGGAACTATCCTTAAGGAGGGTTCTCAGATTGTTCAATGTATAGAACGGCACTTCAAACATTCCAGTATTACTGACTGAAGAGGGGACATCCTTACCGGGATCTATGTGCATGACGAAGGTGATATGAACCTTTTCCTGGGCAGTCGGGGTAAAATGCCATATTCCTGATGCGTGACGAACCCTGTGATACTGGGGATTGTCTGGCAGATAATCTGGTTCGCCTTTCATGGTCACCGCTAAGGAATTTCCACCTGCCGAAACGAACCCTGTGCGCATAATGACCTCTCTGTCTTGAAGTGGCCACGGGGTTTTGAGAATTTGACGCACAACATAGTCGAGAGGATCAGTGTTGTCAAGGATATGCATATCGACAAGCTGATGAACCCAGCGATTATAGCTTTTCATGTCGTATAAAAGGCTGATGAGCTTTTTAAGAGAGACCTCCATCTCGGTCTCTCCTTTAAAACCATAAATATCAGAACCGCTGACCTGCGAAGAGAAAATTTTTATCCCTTTGTGCTCGATTCGAAATTTCCAGTCACCATGAAGAAGCTGTGCAGTATCCATACTATGTCTTTTTTATAGTGTCTATAAAAGTGCTGCAAAAAAGGTGGTGGTCACTGGGTTATAAATTTCTCATAATTCTGGATGACATCTTTTGCTGACTTTTTGAACGGTGCTTCAACTGGAATAAGGTATTTTTCCTTCTTGACCATTTCCCTCAAATTTGTCAGGGTATGATATGGGGTATCGATAACGGCGATATTGGCAAGCCATGAGGGAATTTCACCGCCGGGTTCGATATGGAGACGGAAAACAACCCTGCACTGATTTTCTGAGATCGGTATGATGTTCCATGCGCCCTCAAGCTGGGGGACACGAACATATTTGTCGTTCAACGGAAGATAATCGGCCATGCATTCGAGTTTGATAAAAACCTCTGAGGTTTCCGGATCGAGGTACCCTTGTGATCGTGTTATGATTTCGCGATCGGATACAGGCCATGGTGCAGTGACATGCTGGTAAACAATCCGTCCTTCATCTTCGGAAAGCTCCTGGAGTACCTTCATTTCTTTTGTTTTCCAAACCCACTCGGTCGCAGCATCAACATCATACAAAAGGCTCAGCACGGCATGTTGAGGGGCATCGATGATTGCTATGCCGACAAAGGAAAGAAAATCGGAGGTTGGAACAGGACAGGTAAATATTTTCAGCCAGTCATTCTTAAGACGTAACGCACAGGACGCGTTATTGATTTTTTCAAGTATTGACATATTCAAGATGTTTAAATAGTTAAAAAAAGGGCTTTCAGGCATCCTGCACAACATTCAAGGTAGAGTGACCGGCACCGTTTCAGCTATTCTGATAACTGGATCGGCACTGCGTACCAGAAACTTTATCTGACCTTCACCACCGAAAAGCTGATGGGCAATTTTCGACTTTACGGCGCGGGCAATATTTTTTCTATCCTGAATAAACGCATTTCTATCAAAGATAATCTTTTTTGCCTTACAGGTTTTCAAGACAAGAGCATCAAAACGACTTTCTTCTGAATAGCCGGTAATGAAACGATCCAGCGAGGTACGATAACCCTGCACAGAGCTCTGAGGATCATCAAGCAGCTTCAACGCCATTTCATCGATAGCACCTGACTGATAGAGCTTCTGATACAATTCAGTGAACTTGCCGCCGGTAACCCAGAAATCCGGTATAATGCCTCCAGCATCCCTAAGGGCCATCAGCTTACTCTGTCCTTTTGCCTCTTTAGCTTTGAGCGACAACACCAAAGAGGGAAGAGATGAGGTCCTGTATACCGAAACATCTTTATCCTTCGCGTACAATAAACTGTCTGGATGAGTAAAGAGTTTCTGGGGAAGAATATTTACCATCGATTCTTTATAGTAGCGATCCCTGCCTGCAACTCCCTTACGATAGACTCTCTGAATCTGCCGTCCTGAAGGTGTATAATATCTGGAGACGGTAAGACGAAGCGCTGAGCCGTCTGCAAACTCAAGCTGGCGCTGCACCAGACCTTTACCGAAACTCAGTTCGCCGACCACAACAGCTCTCTTGTTATCCTGCAGGGCTCCGGCAAGAATTTCGGATGCGGAAGCACTTCCTTTATCAACAAGCACAATCACCTCACCTTTTTTATAGCCCTCATCAACAGACTTGGAGATATAGCGCTCATCCTCCGAACCGCCTGTACGGCTTTTGGTATAAACAATCAACTGGCCTTTGGAAAGAAACTCATCAGCGACCGCTACGGCCTGTTCAAGAAAACCGCCGGGATTACCTCTGAGGTCAAGGATGAGTCGTGCCATACCCTGTTTTTTCAACCCGGCAAGCGCACTGCGAAACTCGTCACCTGTTGTGGCAATGAAACGGCTTAAGCGTATATACCCGACCCTGTCATTAATCATAAATGCTGCATCGATACTCGACGTTGCTATTTTTCCTCGTGTGACCACAAAGTCGAGAAGCTTGCCGCTGAGAGGGCGGAACACTTTCAAGCGGACTTTTGTGCCGCGTTTACCCCTCAGCTTTCTAAGTACCTCCTGCTGAGTTATACCTACAGCTGAAGCTGAATCAATAGCGATAATGCGGTCGCCAGGCGAAATTCCGACAGCAGCGCTCGGCCCGCCTGACAATGGCGTAACAACAAGAAGGGTATCGCTGACAACATCAAACTCTATTCCTATGCCATCAAAATTTCCATCGAATTCCGCCTGGGAAAACGTGACCTTTTCCGGTTCAAGATAGACCGTGTGAGGATCAAGATATTCTGCCATTCCCTGAATGCCGGCACCTACAAGACTGTCGCCATTGACTTTGTCAACATAGAGTTCTTTCATCAGGCCATAGGCTTCAAGCATTTTTTTCTGCTGAGCAAGCTGGATATCCCTCCCTCCATTGAGTCTGGTGCCGAGAAAAACACCGAATACAAGCACCACAAGCATCATAACAACGGTAAGTATACGGGACATAACGAGTGTTTTATTTAGAGGATATGAAAGCGCAACCGTTTGACTTCCAAAACACAGTTTACCTCTCTGAGATCAAAATCACAAAAATTAACATCGCAGGGTACCATGACCTCCTCTGCCTGATGATGCGCATCGATGTTTGAGAGCAGAAGGAAGAGTGCGCATAAATCAGAATACTATCACTACCAGGGAAAATGTAAAATGAGAAATTAAGAAAGTCTGATGAGAGATAAAAACACATAGAGCAAGATGGAGAGTACAGACAATCAACCATATATAAAAGTAATGATTTTTATATAAAAAATTGATCTATAATCAACATACTTCGACAAATAACTCAACATAACTATAAAATATAATCTCAATTATCATTACCATTAATAAATAAGAGAAGATATTGAACCAACA
>CAIPYV010000034.1 GCA_903869365.1 uncultured Chlorobiaceae bacterium | reverse complement strand
GTCCAATATCGTCAATACCACATCTCCCATAGCTTGGCGTCGTACTGGCCATGGGATTAAGGAAACCAGACGAACAACCAGTTCGGCGACTTCAGGGGATATGTTGTTGCGAGTCAGTGTAGATGTCTTCATGTGCAAGTTCTCTTGATGATGTGTTGCTTTTTGAAGACAAGATAAACGGTATTCCAGTACCCACCAAGTCCCTAATAACCATTGACCATAGAGGTGAACTGTGTTACCGAGTCATCTAAAGGATCAACCACATGATAAAACGTATCTACTTTGTTTGTCTGATAACCGAGTGCAATTTCAAGGCGGCAAGCATCATTCTTTATACCTGCAGCTATGCCAAACGGTACTCCTGATTTGAGGGTTTGTCCGCCTTTTTCAGTGACTCTATCCGAACCTAATACGTCGGCGTCATTCGGAAAACCTGCTCCAACCGATCCGCTGATATAAGGGGTAGCAAAAGCCGGAGTTGCCAGCAGAGAAGCAAGTAACACATTCAACAATAATTTTTTCATTTTTCTGAGGCTTATTTATTGAAGAAAATCATTACAAATATGATTCACAAAGCATAAGCTAAAAAAAAAATTACTTTTCTGTACTATATATAAGCAATATAAAAGATAAGTGATAGTCTGTCGCACTTGGTTGGCAGGAACTGGGGGGCAAACCATCACAAGTGGTTATGGTCACATGTCGTGGGCTTAAGCATTGTGGAAAAAGTAGGGTAAAATGCGTGATTCATCCGAAAAATATGGAGAATGTGGTCATTGACACTTTGGTCTCAACGTTGAGGGTATTGCTCCGGATCCATGCTTAATAAGAGCAGGTCTTCGTGGAATTTAGTGGAATTGCGACCTCTGATGCATGGTTGTAGAACAGACAAATATTTTACACTTCAGATAATATTTGCCTTAAATTTCTTTACTTATCTTTAACATTAAGGAACCTTACAGGATAAGTTATAAGGTATGTCAAGAAAAAATTGTCAACCAGTACAAAGTTTAGACTGATTTTAATGAATTATATTCACTTTAAGTCGTTATAAAATAATGGTATAATGGATTCCTCACAAGAAAAAAAAATGAAAGCTGTTATCTTATATGATAGTAGAACGAAAAGTGGTTCGACCGAAGCTATAATTGATGCCATGGGACAGAAACTGGCGGAAAGAGGGGTGTATGTAGAGAAGGCTAAATGTAAAGCACTTGCGGATTACAGCTTTGTCTGTGATTTTGATCTTGTCATTCTTGGTGCACCGGTTTACTATTTTCTTGTTTCATCGCAGTTATTAGGAGCTTTGAATTATGGGAATCTGAAAGAACATCTGCAAAAGAAAAAAGTTGCGTTGTTTCTGACATGCGGAAGTTCTGAATCCATGGCATCTGTTCTTTATCTTCCACAGTTAAAAATTCATTTAATCCGGAACAAAATTCTGGTTGAAAAAATTTTCCCTCCAAACGTTCTGTCAGAGAGTTTTGTTCTCGATTCGTTCGTTCTTGATGTTCTTCACGAGTACAATAAAGCGACGAAGTCCAGAGCTCTGTCAGCAAAATGGACCGATGAATCAAAGGAGTGGCTTCAGACCATCCCTTCCTTTTTGCAGAGTAAATTCAGGACAATGGCAGAAGAGTATGCCGAAAATATGGGATATAAGGAAATTACTCTTGAAATGCTTGAACTGGCCAGGGATGAAATGGGGGGGACATAATTTTTGTTAACTTACGTCTATGATTATCAACTATAAAACGCAGAGATCTTATGGCACATGAAGAAAAAAAAGGTGGATTTTTTGCAAAATTCAGGAAAAGCACGGTGTCCGGCAATGAAAATACCAGGTCAGAGTCTCCAACACCTTCTGTTGCTCAGGTGCAGAATCGTCCTGCCGCACCTGAATCAAGAAACTCTTTGTTAAGTGCTGAGCCTCCTAAACCAGTGGCTGTTCCAAAGTCTTCACCTGTCCCGGTAGATGCTGAACCGGTTATTGACACGGTTGCAAACTTCAATTTCCTGTGTAAATCACTCGCAGATATAGGTGTTTCGCAATTAAAGGTTGTTGATATGACTTTGACTATGCTCTCCAGCTCGCTCAATAAAATTGTTGATGGGTTGAAGAAGAAAGAGTGAACCGGTACAATGGAAGCGTTTTGGAATAGACAGGATATACTCTATCCATTATTAATGGAACTCTCTACCTATAGAAAATGTTAAAAAATCCACAGCTCATTCGTCGATTTTAATTATGGTATGAATTATGGAAGTTGTTGGTAAAAGCAATGCACATATCGTACTTGACTCATGTTTGCACGAGTCGAGTGTTTATTTTGCAGATCATGAAAAACTGATCAAGTGTAATCCCTATTGCACTAATGTTAAGTATTTTATGGATTTGAATATTTTTCAATGGGTTTTTGAGGTGGCAGATCCTCGAAGCCATCCGATTACTGCTGTTTTTTTTGTTCGTCAGGAGGAAGAAGTTTTTTCACTTGATGATCCTAAAGATGACTATGGAAAAAATTTTGTTGCCAAGTTAAAAAACGGATCACACTTCCATTCTAAGGCAAAGCGGATCCGTTGGAGTCCTGTTCATGAATATCCTGAATTTGAATCAGCGAGTCCACATACATTTATAGGGAAGGCAAGTTCTGAAATATGTCTTCTTCATCAAAAAGATGATAAGACTTCTGTTTTTTTTGACACCGATATTTTTCTTGATTTTGACATCTCTTTTCCTTTGAGCCTCATGCCGGAAGGTATCCTCAAGTTCATGACCGAGGCTATTATGTCGCAGATCATGCAGAAGGCAACCGAAAGCATGCTCTGTCAGGTGAAGTCGGATATTTGCTGCTCTGCGGCAGAAATGGCCGTTGCCGGCGGAGGAAAATAAATGATGGTTACAACCAGAAGTTCTATGGATGATGTGATTCTTCGGTTGAAAAGGGTCGGGGGTCAGGTTGAGGGGTTGATCAGGATGATTGAAAGGGAGGAGGAGTGTACCCAGATTATTACGCAATTTCAGGCGGCCAAGGCGGCGCTTGATAATACCTTTTCGTTGGTGCTTCAGCGCAACCTTAAGGCGTGCCTGAGTCAAGATGATCCGAAAAGTGTCGAAAAGATTTTAAAACTTATTACAAAACACTAAGAGCTATAACTCTCCGCTTCTCGGAGGAAAAAGGATGATCCAGACAGCATAAAACTGTTTGCTGGTCATCTTTTTTCCTATATTATTATACCTATACGGGGTATTGGTATTTTTAGCTGTTTTAAATACTTGCGACGATGGAGACAAGCGGGGATTCTATGGATGATGTGATTCGGAGGCTGAAGGGGTTGAGGGGTTGGCGAGGATGATTGAGAATGAGAAGGAGTGTTGAGAGGATTTTAAAACTTATTTCTAAACAGTGAGATATGATGAGGTTTTATAAAGCGGTTATGGGGGGGGTTGCTGTGGGTTGGCTGCTTTTGCCGCTTGGGGCTCTGGCTGCTGATACCACGTTGAGGCTCTCTCTTGTTGATGCTGTTTCGATGGCTCGTTTGAATAACTCTTCTGTTAAGGCGTCTCGGAGCAGGGTTGAGCAGGCTGAGGCTCGGGTGGTGCAGAGTCGTCAGTCGTTGTTGCCGAAGGTGTTGTTGTCGGAGACGTTGATGGTGACGAATGATCCTGGTGCGGCGCTGGTGTTCAAGTTGCAGCAGAGCAGTATTGTGTCGAGTGATTTTTTACCTGAGCGGCTGAATAATCCGAATGTGATCAATGATTTTAATACTTCTCTGCAGGTGATGCAGCCAATTTATAATGCTGATGCTGCCATTGGGCGGACGATTGCGTTGTCGGCTAAAAAGGCTGAGGAGCTGATGGTGGTGAGGGGTGAGGAGACGATCGGGTTTCAGGTGAGCAGGGTCTACTATGGGCTTCTTCTTGCTCGTAAAAATAGTGAGGCGGTTGATCAGTCGATTAAGACGATGCTGGGGCATAGCAGTGAGGCGGCGAGGGCGTTCGGTGTGGGGTTGATGTCGAAGTCGGACAAGCTTTCGACGGAGGTGAGGTTGGCGGAGTTGCAGGAACAGAGGCTTTTGCTGCTGGATGCGATTAAGGATGCGTCTGATGCGCTTAAGGTGATGCTGCATCTTGATTCGGGGGTGGTTCTTGTGCTGACGGGTGATCTGGTGGTTGATGGTGTGGTGCCGGCGGGTGGCCATGACAACTCGGTGCCGGAGAACCGGGCTGACCTGATGGCTCTTGAGAGTGGCAGGCAGATTGCGGGGTTTCAGGCGGATATGGCGAGTGCTTCGAGGCTTCCTCGGGTGAATGCTTTTGTGCAGACGAATCTGCATAGTAATAATGTGTTCAGTGGTGGGTCGAGTTGGGCGCTTGGGTTGAATATGCAGTGGAATATTTTTGATGGGATGGCTTCGGCTGGTCGTGTGCAGGAGGCGAGGGCTCTGGAGCGTGAGGCGATGTTCAACCTTGATGCGGCGAGGAGTGGCAGTGTTGCGGATGTGGAGAGATCACTGCGGTCGATGAGAACGGCTCAGGCCAGAATTGCGGTTGCCGAGAAGTCGATTGAGGAGAGTAGGGTGAGCCTTGCGTATATCGGGTCGCAGTTCAGGACGGGTATGGCGATGACCTTTGAGCTGTTGATGAGGGAGCAGGCGCATACGTATGCGAAGATGCGGTTGAACCAGGCGAAGTATGATTTTTGCGTGGCGAAGAGTGAGCTTGCTTATTACAGGGGTAACCATTAATAAAAGTCCGTGTGTGACTGAGGAGATGCTGAAGCTATGAATGATGGTATTGCCGGTAAACTTGCGAAACAGTTTATCAATTCGAAGATTACGCCGCTGTTGATGGTGGCTGCCTTGCTGGTGGGTGTGATGGCGACTTTTATGACGCCGAGGGAGGAGGAGCCGCAGATTGTGGTGCCTATGGTTGATTTGTTTATTCCGTTCCCTGGTGCGCTGCCTGCTGAGGTTGAGGCTCGGGTTGCCAAGCCGGTTGAGCGGGCGCTGACTGAAATTCCGGGTGTGGATTATGTCTATTCGACCTCGATGCCGGATGTTGCTCTGGTGACGGTGCGTTATAAGGTGGGTGAGGATGCGGAGAAGAGCATGGTGAAGCTCTGGTCGACCTTGATGAAGAATATGGACAAGATGCCGCAGGGTGTGCAGTTCCCGTTGATGAAGAAGGTGTCGATTGATGATGTGCCGGTGCTTAACCTGACCTTCTGGAGCAAGAGCAAGGATCCGTTTGAGATCAGGAAGGCAGCGGTGGCGGTGGCTGATGAGTTGAAGAAGATCAGGAATATCGGTGATGTTGAGATTAAGGGCGGATTAAAACGGCAGGTGAGGATTGTGCTTGACCGGCAGAGGCTGCAGAAGTTCAATGTGAGTCCGCTGCAGATTACGCGGCAGGTGCAGATGGCGAACAGTCAGATGAGTTCGGGTGATTTGAAGCCGGTGAAGGAGGAGATTGTGGTTCGTACGGGGAAGTTTCTGGAGAGTGCGGCTGATGTGGGTAATATTGTTGTGGGTATTTATGGGGCGTCGCCGGTTTATTTGCGCGATGTGGCCAGTGTGGTTGACGGGCCGGAGGAGGTCAATAATTACAACTTTTTCGGATGGGCGGCGGCGGCTCCGAAGGGTTCGGTGTCGGGTGAGTATCCGGCGGTGACGTTGACGGTGGCGAAGCGCAAGGGGGGCGATGCTTCGATGCTGGCGGACAAGGTGATGGAGCGGGTTGCGGGTCTGCGCGAGACGGTTGTTCCGAAGGATATTACGGTGACGGAGACGAGGAATTATGGGGCGACGGCCTCTGAGAAGGTGTTTACGCTGCTGGAGCATCTGCTGATGGCGGTTGTGGCGGTGACGATTGTGGTGGGGTTTTTCCTTGGGTGGAGGGGGTCGCTGGTGGTGCTGGCTTCGGTGCCTATCACGTTTGCCCTGACGCTGCTGATCTATTATCTGCTGGATTATTCGCTGAACAGGGTGACGTTGTTTGCGTTGATTTTTGTGACGGGTATTGTGGTTGATGATTCTATTATTATTGCGGAGAACATCCATCGTCATTTTGCGATGAAGCGTCAGCCGAAACTGCAGGCGGCCATTACGGCGATTAATGAGGTGGGGAATCCGACGATTCTGGCGACGTTTACCGTTATTGCGGCGGTGCTGCCGATGGTGTTTGTGTCGGGTCTGATGGGGCCGTATATGAGTCCGATGCCGATTGGCGCTTCGCTTGCGATGATTTTTTCGCTGCTGGTTGCGCTGATTGCGACGCCGTGGCTTTCGTTCCGCCTGCTGAAGACGGAGAGCGGCCACACGGAGGAGTATGATGTGACCAAGACGGGGTATTACAAGTTTTTCAGGACGATTCTGACGCCGTTTCTTGACAGTCCGGTGAAGCGGTGGCTTGCGTTCGGGGTTGTGGGGCTGATGCTGGCGGGTGCGGTTGCGCTGGTGCCGCTGAAGGCTGTGCAGATGAAGATGCTGCCGTTTGACAACAAGAATGAGTTTCAGGTGATTCTGGATATGCCGGAGGGTAGTTCGCTGGAGCAGACGGCGGGTGTGGCAAGGGAGATTGCGGCTTATCTGAAAACCGTTCCGGAGGTGAGCAGCTATCAG
>CAIPYV010000033.1 GCA_903869365.1 uncultured Chlorobiaceae bacterium | reverse complement strand
GCCGCTCACCAAAATGTTGGCACTGCACTCTCGCTCAAAAGCAAAGCCGGAATGATCAGCCAACTGACTACGGGACGAAAACCAGGCGGAAGCCAACACGGTTGCCCCGGTAGCCGGGGGTGAAGTTGTTCCGATTAGCCGACCGACAGCCCCCGGCAGAGTAGTTCCAGCTCCCGCCACGAATCACACGGTACGAACCCTTTTTCGGGCCATCTGGATTATCAACGATACCTTTCGCCTTACATTCATCATAGTATTTTTCCCCATACCAATCGCTGCACCACTCCCAGACATTGCCATGCATGTTATGCAATCCCCACGCATTGGGGGCAAACATGTCAACCGCAACAGTGTTCTCCCTAAACAACCCTTCCCGATTATTGTTATACGGATAGTTCCCGTTATAGTTTGCCTGATCGGTTGTTATATTAACACTGGTATTGAACGGCGTTGTGGTTCCTGCCCGGCAAGCATACTCCCACTCTGCCTCCGTCGGCAACCTAAACTTTTTCCCTGTTGTTACGGTACGCCACTTGCAGTAGGCATCAGCATCATTCCAACTCACATGCACGACTGGATGATTATACTCGCCCGCTTTCCGCTCAATACCTGATACACCATATCGCCAATTTATTCCCTCTTTCTCTTTCCATTCCGCTCCTTCATACATCCAGCTTCCGTTTCCCTTTTCGGCATCCGTCCGATACCCTGATGCTTCTATAAATTCCTGAAACTCGGTAACCGTAACCGCATACCTGCATAGATAAAAATCACTCACCTTCACCTGATGTTCAGTTTCGTCGTCTCTCCTGCCGACTTCGCTTTCAGGGCTTCCCATTGTAAAAAGAGCACCGCGGATATTGATAAAGTTTGGTGGTACCTGGAAAGATATTGCGGTCTTTTGTAGTTGCGAAAGAGAAGGCGACGATGGCGAAGCAGCATTATTACGTCCCGGAATCGGAAAGCTTTTGGTATATAGTGGTGCTGGAAAAATGCCGGTGTCGAGAGTCCATATTTCCCGGGGTTTATCGACGTAGTGGATGGGAAAGATTTCTACATGATTGCCTTCGAACGTGGCGTACATCGCACTGTTTGGATGTTGCCTTGTCTGGTAGGCCGCTCCAGCTGCAAGTTTAAGGTATCCGCCATTCGCTGATGCAATACCTTCTGTCTCTGTCTCGTGATAGTGACCCTGAAGCACCAGATCAACTGCTGCTCCAAGAGTTGCGTTGATGTTTGCTCGTTCAATTGAGCTTAACCAGTCGAGGGGATGGTGAAGAAGGGCAATTTTCAGATCGGCTTCAACCTGAGATTGTAACTGCTTTACAGCACTATCCAGACAACGGCGTCCGATGAAAAGTTTATTATGATCATTATCGTCAATGCAGAAGAGGGCGCTGTTCAAGGGCAAAACTGCGATCCGTGTATTCCTGATGGTGAGAACTTCTACCTGACTGCAGGTTGTGTTTGTGGGAAATGTTCTTATACCCTTAAAATACTCATTGTACCATACTGAGAAAGCCTGAAGTTTTTGAGTCAGATGAGGTGTAGGAGTTTCGAGATCAAAATATTCATCGGCATCATCATTGCTGTCGAGTGTTCGAGCAAGGCCTTTACCCATCTTACGGTCAACATCATGGTTGCCGGGAACAATGAACAGGCGCTCCTTTTCCAGCCCAGCAGCATCAAGCAGGGCATTGAAAAATTCTGTTGCATAGGCGTACTCTTGAGCCTTTCCGTTTTGAGCAATATCTCCGGTTGCAAAGATGAGATCAGGCTTGTGACCCTCTGCTCTGAAGCGCTTTACTGAGGAGACAAGAGCATTAAGAATGACCTCCTGATTGTAGGGGCCTTTATCGCTCAAATGGAAGTCTGAAACATGCAGCCAGGTTACAGCCATAATAAGGGATGGAATGGGTTAACCGGAAAGAATAATGATGTGGTTGTAATATAGAGTATTCTTTGGGGAATGGGAATCGGGGAAATGGGAGCCATAGAACTATCGCGAAGATGCCCATGTTTTGGCTTATGCAGGAAGTGCTTCAGATATCAGCGATTATCGTTCAGTCGTGCCACGCTTTGAGCGAACTCTTCAAAATCCTGAAGGTGTGCCGTTGCGATAGAAAAAACAATTGCCCAGTTGATGGTCTCATAGTTATGAACTGCGAGATTACGAAATCCAACCGCCTTTTTCATGCGACCTGCCAAATTTTCGCTAATTATTCCGGCTTCACATAAAATATCGAATGTTTTTCCCATGGTACCCGGAGGGGGGAACTCACTATCTGCAACAAGGTGTGTTCCAATATCCACACACATTTGAACCGCACGAGTGAGGTTGAGGGAGAGAATATCCTGAGCATCGTAATCGTTGCCAAGTACATCGGCGTTTTTGGGACATTTCTCTTTAACCCTGAGTATTGATCGACGCAAAGACTCAAGTTTCTGTTCAATTAACAGCCAATCCATGCTATCCTCCTTTCCTTCAGAATTCTTCTCTGATAAGGCACAAAATCCTCCTGGTTATAAAGATGTTTGAGCACCAACTCAGCGAAGAGCGTATTGCTACCGACTATTCGCCTTCCTCCTGCGATGATCTGGCCCAGCAAGGGTTCGCCAACAGTTGACAAATCAATCAAATCCACAGGGCGTCCTATCGCTTCTGCAAGATCTGAAATAAGTTCGATTGTTTCATGAACGTCGAGCGGATGATCGGCACCGACTGCCAGATCGAGATCACTGTCATGATGAGCACTACCTTTGGCCAATGAACCAAACAACAGCGCCAGACGAATGGCGTTGTGCCGTTCAAGCACTTGCCTGATCTGCTTGTCGATACTCTCTGTCACCATGCTTTTGTGGTTCTCTTCCGCAATTAACTATTGCCCCCTTGGTCCCGCAATGTATTGATTTTGCATCTTGTTTCCCTTGCAGGTATGCGCGCATCAACTTAAACATCACGAGGCGATTTAAACAACCGCCTCGTGAAAGAGGCTGACAGAGGATATCAAACCTCGACGAATTGTGAGGCTTTTGCTCCGCAAATCGGGCAAATATCCGGGGGGGTACCCAGTTCAATATGACCGCAGAAGGGACAAAGCCAAACCTCGGTTGCTGTAATATCCTGGCCGTTACGAACAGCTTCCAATGCTTGTTTATAGAGTTCAGCATGCTGCTGCTCTGCCTTGAGGGCAAAGGCAAACATTTTTTTTGCCGGATGATTATCGGTTTCAGCCTGCTCAAGCATCGGGGGATACATCTCTGTATGCTCAAAGGTTTCTCCGCCAATGGCTGCCTGCAGATTGTCTGCGGTTGAACCTACTCCTCCAAGAGCGGCCAAATGCCCTTCGGCATGGATTGATTCGGCCTGGGCTGTTGTGCGAAACAACTTTGCAATATTACTAAAACCAGCTTTTTCGGCTTCCTTTGCAAAAGCAAGGTACTTCTGGTTGGCCTGACTCTCTCCGGCAAAAGCTTCCTTCAGATTCTCATTCGTTGTAGACATAAACGTTGTTTCTCCTTTTTATTTCTTCAAAATGCTCATTCGATTATACCGAAAATAATAGTAATATCCGTCATCGATTGCAAATGGTGCATTGAACGATGGCTATAATCCCAACGTTGTCAAATCCAGTCCATCAACGTTAAAATCAAAAATCTTTTCTCCGTTTTGAGACAATTGAGCTGCGATGTTCAGTTTTTTTGCGTTTTTGATCTGATTGATAAAAGCTACTGGTTCAGCAATGAACAAGAGGTCGCTCCTGCGATCATTTGGCTTATCCACAGTAATCCACTGTGCATTTCCGCCATCAATCCTGACTCGTATCGTCTTGCCGATTTGGAACTGACCCTTGTCAACAGCAAACAGAACTTCCGGCTCTCCGCTTTTAACCTTCCGTATCATGATCAATCCACGATTCAGACCATCATAGGGGGATAATAAATGTATTGAGTTTCTGCTCTGTAGTGTCGCAGTATAAAGTTCCTGCTGATCTGCACCTACGGTGATCTTTTCGTAGATCCAGCTGCCGGAAACTTCAGCGACAGCTACCTGCACCGCCAGCACCATAAGCAGCACAAGCATGACAACCTTGTGTAACAGCCTTAGTTTTTGCTGATAACCTCTTATGCTCATTGTTTTTGAATATTTTTTTCTGACTTTCCCCTTCCTCCGACACTGACTGTAACATAATGTTTTCGAGAACAATTGGTAACGGTGGAAAGTGTTGGGATAGAATAAGAAAATACATATATAGGAGTCCATACCCGCCATGGGCTATACTGTTCATTTTCTTTTTCCGACATTCATTATGTTCAAGCCAAAAATATTTTCAATTTTACCGGAACTCACCCCTGACCGGATCATGAAGGATGTCGTTGCCGGCGTCATGGTGGGTATTGTTGCTTTACCATTGGCGATAGCTTTTGCAATAGCATCGGGTGTATCGCCTGAAAAGGGCCTTATCAGCGCCGTTATCGGTGGATTTCTTGTCTCTTTTCTTGGAGGAAGCAGAGTCCAGATCGGCGGACCAACGGGCGCGTTTATTGTGATTCTTTATGGAATTGTCCAGCAATACGGTATTAACGGTTTGATGCTGGCGACCATCATGTCGGGCATTATTCTCATGATTATGGGCTTCGCCCAGTTCGGATCGCTGATCAAGTTCATTCCCTATCCTGTCATTGTGGGCTTTACAAGCGGTATAGCGGTCATTATTTTTTCAGGCCAGATCAAAGATTTTCTCGGGCTGACCATCGCCAATGTACCTGCTGATTTTATCGGCAAGTGGGCTGCATACGGCCGAAACCTGTCAACGCTTGATCTGCCAAGTTTGTTGATCGGCTTGCTTGCCCTTCTGATCATTATGTTCTGGCCAAAAATTTCTCGAAAAATTCCAGGTTCACTTATTGCCATTATTGTTACAACGCTGGCCGTGCAATATTTTCACCTTCATGTTGCCACGATAGAGTCCCGCTTCGGTGAAATACCATCAATGATTCCCTCTCCGTCGCTTCCTTTTTTTGATTTTGCAACGATACGGCAGCTCATCATGCCGGCGACCACCATCGCCTTGCTCGGCGCTATAGAAGCACTGCTTTCAGCCGTTGTAGCTGATGGCATGATCGGAAGCCGCCACAAATCGAATATGGAGCTGATAGCCCAGGGTGCTGCAAATATTATTACTCCCCTTTTTGGCGGTATTCCGGTAACCGGAGCAATTGCACGAACGGCGACCAATGTCAAAAACGGCGGACGAACACCTATTGCCGGTATGATTCATGCTGTAACGCTTCTCTTGATCATGCTGTTGTTTGCCAAATGGGCAAAGCTTATCCCCATGCCCGCGCTGGCGGCAATCCTTATTATTGTTGCCTGGAACATGAGCGAAATCAAGGTGTTCCAAGAGCTTCTGAAAAGTCCGAGAAGCGATGTTATTGTGCTTCTGACAACCTTCGGACTCACCGTTGTCTTTGATCTTTCCCTTGCCATAGAAATCGGCATGCTGCTCTCCGTCATTCTTTTTATGCAGCGGATGGCCCAAATTTCCAATGTCGGCATTATTACAAAGGATCTGCAAGACAGTGATGAAGAAGAGGATCCCAACACTATTGTGACAAGAAAAGTGCCTGATGATGTTGAGGTTTTTGAATTTAACGGTCCGTTCTTCTTTGGTGCAGCAAGCAAGTTCAGGGAGGCCATGCATGTTGTCGAAAAGTCACCGAAAATCCGCATCATCAGAATGCGTAACGTGCTTTCAATTGATGCAACCGGCCTGAATATGATGAAGGAACTTCTGAAAGAGTGCAGAAAAGCTGACACCAGGCTGATCTTATCTGGTGTGCATGCTCAGCCTTTATTTGCTCTTCAGCAATACGGACTATACGATGATATCGGTGAAGAAAATATTTTCGGCAATATTGATGATGCTCTCGACCACGCAAGAGAGATTCTCGGCCAACCAAAACTTGGCAGGCAACCCAACTTTGTCCCTACGGTTGAACGGGAAAAGTAATACTATGTTGAGAAACTGTTAAATATCCTTATTTTATATGATAAATTATAGCATAGTCCTTATTTATTTAGAATAATAGAAATTTATTCCTTAAAATAAGGTGCGCGGAAATTTACAACAACTTCTTCTTATGTCTTAATCAGGAGCATTGAACTATGGAAACAGCAGCACGCCCTCTTGGAACAGTTATGCAGCTTCTCGAAGAGCTTGGGCATGAGGTAACATACGCCTACGACGATCTGGTTTTTGTCAATGATAATGGCTTCCTTCTTCAGTTTGAGAATACGGGCTCTGTGTTGAATCTTTTCTTCAACCAGAACTATCCGAAAAAAGATGCTGATGACGTTGAGCAGATTATCATACCCGCCGGTGATAAAAAAGGACTTTCGATTATCACCAAAGGCCGTTACAATATCACTGAACAACCCGATGAAAACCTGCATATAGAATTTTTCTATAACTGATAAGCCAGAATCACGTTACAATTCCCGGTCAAACCCAACAGGGTAAATGGCCGGGAATCTTCTTTACATACCCTTTCTGTTCATCACTTCACTCCAATTTCCTGCAGATCCGAACATTTTACAGCACCCGGATAAAAGATGTCCAATCAATTTTTTTTGCGTCCTCAGGCATAATATTTGCAGCTACATATATAAATGATATGCATTAGAGTTGGATAAAGCCATATATGTTGCGTTTTGCCACTTTTTTGTGAATTATATATATAGAACTTATCATTACAGGGGGATGAATCTTGAAATGGGAAAACCCAGTACTCATTGATCTGGCTCATGGCCTCAAAGCTTTGGGAGGAGCGTTTTGCTGGCCTGTTGGAAGCAGCGCTGATGCTGCGCAAGACTGCCATAACGGGTATTACATTTTTTCAGGCACTTGCAGTGGGGGCGGGGATGCCGAGGCCTGCACCAATGGCGCTGCACCTGATGAAGCAATATGGTACTGCACAGTGGGGGCAATTTTTGACCTTGCTCCAAGGATTAAACCCTATGTATAACCTTTTTTGCACTATAAAACTTGAACTCCCGCTATCCTGGATAAAAAAAATATATCCCATTTGACACCGTCTCAGCCTTGACTTTCCAGAGTAATATTGTATTATGAATCAAGTTGTCTTGACTTTTATTGAGACAATTTGAGACAACTCGTCTAACAGTTGGGGATTTTTTACATCAGAACGCCCAGAATATGAGTCCGTATCCAAAAAAAAGCAAACGAACTCTTTAATCAATTTCAGCATTTCAAGTTACAGCAGGTATCCCTGACCACTGCTTCATCCTGGATAGACATTAATCGATTATATCACTCATTCGGGAACGATACTTGCAACATATTTTATAAAAATATCTTAGAGTATGGTGGCAACTCTGTCTCTTTATCATTACAATGGAGTTCATCATGAAATGGGAAAAGCCAGTACTCATCGATCTGGCTCATAGCCTCAAAGCTTTGGGAGGCGCTTTGTGTTTTCCTTTAGGAAGTAGTGCTGATATAGCGGAAGATTGCCATAACGGGAATTACATTTTTTCAGGAAACTGTACTGGTGGGGGTGATGCCTCGGCCTGCGGCGTTGGCGTTCTACCCAATAGATCGGATTGGAGATGCGCGAGCGGTGCAATTATTCAGTATTCTCAATATTTTTAAATAAATCATTGGCATCGCAGTTGTGAGAAGTAAACAGTACGCTTTTGCACTTCAATTGAGTAATGGCTTACGTTGGCAGATTTCGACAACCTTTGAAGAGCTGCAATCGTGGATTGAACAGATGGGCGTTATTATGCGGCTTGATAACAGCTGTACAACTGAGAGTAACAGGAACTTGATATGTTCCATGAGCAAGGATTCGCATGATGATGTATCTTCTCAAAGTGCACAACACGAATTAGCAGCAAAGGGATGGAAGCTCCATGATATGGGAAGACTCTGCTTCTGGTACCATGAACATCTTCAGGATGTGCTTTGTACTATCAAACCTTTCACAAACCAGAAAGATGCAATCGCAGCGATGCAAAAAGCCTTGTATCCTATATACAGGGAAACGATACGATCTGGCGGAACTCTGTTCCATGCTGCCTTGATTGAACATGATGGCAAGGGTGTCATTCTCGCCGGAGGACATGGTGCTGGTAAATCGACTTGCTGTAGCCGATTGCCGAATAACTGGTCTGCTCTCTGTGACGATCAAGTGCTTGTTTTAGTTGACAGCGAAGGACAATACAGAGCACACCCTTTTCCGACATGGAGTGAGTATCTGAATGGCATATCGGATAAGACCTGGAATGTAGAACACTCCATTCCGGTTCATGGTATTTTTTTCATCGAGCAGTCCGATATTGATGCATCCATGAGGGTCGGCAAAGGTGAATCCATCGCCTTTATGAACGAATCCTCTCTCCAGTTTCTTATCAGATATCTGAACATTGCCAATGAAAAGAAACAGCGGTTAATGCGTCGAAACCTGTTTGATAATTGCTGCGAGATGGCAAAAAAAATACCGGCATTCAAGCTTCAGGTCTCCCGTCATGGCAGGTTCTGGGAGGAGATTGAGCGCTCGCTTGGATAAATAGTTCAGGTTCATATCTGGTACTCGATGATGATTTCCTTTGTTTTCAGCATACTTGCTACTTCCTGTACGGCGTCAGCAACTCTTCCTCCGGCAGGGATCTGCAGATCGGGATGGTATCTTGAAAAGCTGTTTTCACCCATATTGACGACAAGAATATCACTTGGTTCGTTCAACTGCTTCAGGATTTCGATATCATAATCGTCAGCATCATCAATGGTGGTGATGAATATAAGCCCGGCGTCCGTGAGAATACGGGCGAGCTCTCCGATTCTTCTCAGCCTCTCCCCTGCATTATCGACGTGATAACCAAGGTCGGCATCAAGACCACGGTCAATATTGGCAACACCAAGGTAGTAGGCATTCAAACGGTTGTCAAACAACCCTTGCTCCAGAGCTTTGGCCACTGATCGTTTACCTGTGCCGGGAAGTCCGGTAAAAACAATGAACTTTGCCCTGTGGCGGTTAACACGCTCCCTCTCTTTTGTTTTGATCAGGCCTTTTTCCCAGTTGCTCTCCCGCTCTCTGATGTGGCGCTGCAGAAGGGTTTCATCGGCTGAAAGGTTCTCAAGGACAATACCGCCACCGGTAATCTCATAATTATCAACAAGAACAAATCTTCCGGTTGTCTCACTTGCGGAGGCCGGATCAAAGGCAATGGGACG
The DNA here is from genome assembly GCA_903869365.1 of uncultured Chlorobiaceae bacterium. GTDB lineage: Bacteria > Bacteroidota > Chlorobiia > Chlorobiales > Chlorobiaceae > Chlorobium. Next base: position 46,077 of record CAIPYV010000033.1, on the reverse strand, counting down.
GGAGGTTTCGAGAATGCACTCCCCTACATCGCGGCAATCAAGCTGCTTTTTGTGGTTACTGTAACTCAAATCTGAGGCATCGAGCGTATTGCATATTTCCGCGAGTTTCACTGACGCCCTTGCAGAGCCCAGCTTCAGCTTGTACTCCTTCTGCAGGATCATGGGCGCTCTACCGACCCAGAAAATATTGACTCGGAAACGAGTGCCGACTTCAGGTAAAGGTTCAGAAGGCTTCACCATAAGTTCACCCGGACGTATATAGATCTGTGTGGTGAGGGTAAACCCCGCAGCTTCTCCGGTTGTCGCCAATTTTTTTGGAGTTGTATGGAACGACTCCACAGATTGGATGGCTGACTGCTTTCCGGAGGGAAGAAAAAGCACCTCATCACCAACACTTACTGAACCGGCGGCTACAGTTCCTGCTACAATTCTGCGGTCATCATTCTTTCGGGTGAACTTGTAGATATCCTGCACAGGAAAGCGGAAGGGCTTGTCCTGGAGCTGCTTGTCACTGGTGAATCGGTCAAGCTGCTCGAGAACGGTAGCTCCACTGTACCAGGGCATACGGTCTGAAAGAGTCGCGATGTTGTCGCCTTCGCGGGCACTGACAGGAATAAAGCTGACCGGCTTGACTTTGATCTGGGCAAGAAAGTCCGAATAATCAGCTTTCAGCTTTTCAAATACCTCTTCGCGAAAATCGACAAGATCCATTTTGTTGACCAGCACCGTGACCTGCTTCACCCCAAGCATCGAAACCATCTGGCCATGCCGCTTAGAGTTTTCCTGAATGCCTTCATCAATATCAATTACAAGCAGGGCGGATTCTGCCCTGGATGCACCGGTTATCATATTTTTCAGAAACTCAATGTGACCGGGGGCATCGATGATGATATAGTCGCGCTGGGCTGTTTTAAAAAAACAGCGAGCCATATCGATGGTGATTCCCTGTGACTGCTCATCCTTGAGCGCATCGAGCAGGAAGGCATATTCGAAGGGTTTGGAGTTCTTCCGGCAGTTCTCTTTTACTGATTCAAGCTTGCCTTTTGGAAGTGTCCCTGTGTCGGCAAGCAGTCGGCCTATGACGGTGCTTTTACCGTGATCGACATGACCGACAATAACTATATTCATTTGCGCTCGTCCATTCATCATACCAAGGGGAAAATTATTTTACATATAGCCGTCACGACGGAGGGTTTCAAGCCCGCCATCTTCACTATCCTGAGCGCGCCCTGATCGTTCGGCAATGTTGGATAGCCTGCCGCTTTTGAGCTCATCAATGATCTCATTGAGCGTTCGGGATTCAGAGTCGACAGGATTGGTACAGGGATAACAGCCGAGAGAGCGGTATCTGGTACCGTTGCCCTGATTAAAATAGAGCGATACGACTGGAATTTTTTCCCGTTCGATATACTCCCAGATGTTGAGTTCGGTCCAGTCCAGAAGAGGGTGGATGCGTACATGGGTGCCCGGGGCAAAATCGGTCTTGAACTGGTTCCAGAACTCGGGAGGCTGGTCACCGACATCCCAGACATTATCCTTGTCGCGGGGTGAGAAATACCTCTCCTTGGAACGACTCCCCTCCTCGTCGGCCCTGACGCCTACAATAACGCCGGTATAGGGCTCCCTTCCCTCATCGAGTACATAGTGCTGCAGCTCGTGATCCATGCGGTAGCGGGGCCACTCGCCGGAGAGGGTGTGCTTTAGCGCTTCACTTTTAAGATATTTGCAGCAGGTGAGACGATCGGTATGACCATCTGGAAAAGTGAGCTTGCGGTCAAGCGCCTCACGGTTTTCACCGTAAATCATGTTCAGATTCCACTCAAGTGCAATCCGGTCACGATACGAAATCATTTCCGGAATTTTATAATGTGTATCGATATGCACAAGCGGAATGGGGACATGTCCGAAAAAGGCTTTCCTGGCAAGCCAGAGCATGACGGTGCTGTCCTTGCCGATTGACCAGAGCATGCAGAGGCTTTTAAATTCACGGTAGGCTTCCCTGAGGATATAAACACTTTGAGCTTCAAGTTTGTCGAGATGGTCCATTCTTTCTTTCTTGATGATGTTACTTTTTCCCCCGGTGCAGACCGCACTCGCGATGTTCGGCAATCTCCCACCACCAGCGTCCTGCACGGATATCCTCTTCCGGTTTGACTGGCCTGGTACAGGGTTCACAGCCTATACTTGGATAGCCTTGCTCATGAAGAGCATTAAAGGGAACGGAGTGTTTTTTAATATAGTCCCAGACCCAGGCTTCCGACACTTCGGCAAGGGGATTTATTTTGTAGAGTCCAAATGCGGCATCCCACTCAACGGGTGCAACTGCGGTTCTGGTGACCGACTGCTCGCGGCGGAGGCCGCATATCCAGGCTTTCAGTGTTGCAAGCTTTCTGGTCAGAGGCTGCACTTTTCGGATGCGGCAGCACTCACGACGAAGTTCAATGCTTTCGTAAAAAAGGTTTGCTCCGTGGGTGGTCACCAGTACCTGAACGGCGGAGGTTTCAGGAAAAAGAACTTCTATCGGCATATCGTAATGCTTCCTTGTTGCATCCAGAACATCGTAGGTTTCCTGAGGCAATCGTCCGGTATCGAGGGTAAAAACCGGTACCTGAAGCTTTTCATGGTGCAGGATATCGGTAATGACCTGATCTTCGGCTCCAAAACTGGAGGCAAGTGCCGTTGATCCGGCTCCAAAAAAATCAACCGCGCGACGAATGATCTCTTGCGGGGGTTTTCCTGAGAGTTCCAAACTCAGTTTTTCAACACTTTCCCTGCTCATAATGCTTTTACAAGAATTCCTTCCTTTACAGTATCAATGCCAATCCGGTCGATCATGTGCCCGAAACGCTCTTTGCTCTTTCCATTGCCTCTGTAAAAGGTTACGGCTTTTTCAATAAGCAGATAGAGTTCTTCCTCACTCTCTATAACTTTTTTCAGGATAGAAGCAAAACGGGGTATTCTCCCCATGGTACCGCCGATAAAGAGAGTATAACCTTTCCTGCCCACAACCCATGCCTTGTCGGAACAATTTGAGGTACAGATACTGCAGTTAATGCACTTCTGCGCGGAGGAGACATAGATATGTCCTTCTTTGTTCACTTGACGTTCAATCGCATTGGCTGGGCAGATCGGAATGCATAAACCGCAATCACTGCAGAGGGATGGAACCCATTTCGGTTCTATGGCTCCCCTGACACCGATATCGTTTTCGTTTGCCTTTGTACAGTTGTTCGCGCAACCAGTCACAGCCATCTTAAATTTTGAAGGTGTGTCCTGTTTAAAATATCGTGCATCAAGTTCCCTCGCAATCTTTTTTGTATCGAATACACCCATGCGACAGGTTTCTGCTCCCGGACAGCCAACAATCACCCGAACCCGAGGTCCGCATGAACCTAACTCGACACCACCCTGCTGCAGTTCCAGTTCTGCACTTTCAAGGTTATCACGATGCACGTAATGAATTTCAATTCCCTGTCGGGCGGAAAGATGAACTTGCCCCCTACCGTAGTGCTCAGCTACACCTGCGATGCATGAAAGTTGCGATGCAGTAAGTTCGCCCGCAACTGCCTTAAGACGCAACACATAGTAACCCGGCTGCTTCTGACCCATCATTCCTACCTTACTCACCGTTGCTCCAAAACTCTCTTGTACCTGCATACTCTTTGAGGTTCTAAGTTTCTTAAAATTCCACACCTCTCACTGGCCAAAACTCTTGAACAGCAACAGTCTCATTAACAATTGCTAATAAACCTTTATCTCTTCATAATATCCAAGCGCATACCCTATAAATACCATAAATATGGTATAAAAAACGATAGAACATGGGATTCAGATGTTGGGATAAAAGGCATCTATTTATTTATAAATAAATATCTTAAATCATATTTAACAACATTCTTTTGAGTTGGCTTTCGATAGCAAGAATACTTGTATTTCAAGATGGCGTTGTGTATACTTCACAATTGTAGTGATATATAGGCATGTAGGAGAGTTCCAACACCCTGCTAGAATACCAACATCCTTACCTGATGAGGGTTTGTCTTCATAATTCGGAACAATGGAGGTAAAATATAATGTCAAAAAAGATAGTCGTATTAGGTGGCGGTACCGGCGGGACGATCATCTCGAATAACTTGAGGAGACACTTGCCAAAAGATTGGGAAATCACGGTGATCGATCGTGATGACAAGCATATTTATCAACCGGGAATGCTCTTTGTCCCTTTCGGGATTCAAAAGGCGAGTACTCTTGTACGATCAAGGAAAAAATATATCCTTCCTGATGTTCATTTTGTCATTGATGAAATCACTCATATTGACCCGAACAAAAAGGAAGTAAAAACCAGAAACCATAAATTTTCCTATGATTTTCTTGTCATCAGTACGGGATGCAAGATAGTGCCTGAGGAAAATGACGGTCTGATGGATGCATGGGGGAAAAATGCTTTTTCTTTTTATACCATTGATGCTGCTGAAATGCTTTACAAGAAGCTGAAAGAGTTTGATGGCGGTAAACTGGTCATGAATATTGCTGAACTTCCTTTCAAATGTCCGGTAGCACCTATTGAGTTTGTCTTTCTGGCAGACTGGTTTTTCAAGAAAAAAGGCATCAGAAACAAGACAGAAATAGAACTGGTTACGCCTCTGGCTGGCGCGTTTACAAAACCAAAGGCTTCTGCGGTTTTTATTGAGTCGGCCAAGAGCAAGAACATTAAAATAACGACCAGTTTTGAGCTCAATTCCGTCCATGGAAAAGAAAAATATATAGAATCGGTAAAAGGTGACAAGGTATCATTTGATACGTTGGTCATTGTGCCATCCACCATAGGTGATCCTGCCATCAGCAATTCAGGTATTGATGACGGAATCGGCTATGTACCAACTCACCAAAACACTCTGAAGGCTCTCAAGCACGATAATATCTATGTGATTGGCGATGCTACAAATGTGCCGACATCCAAGGCCGGTTCGGTTGCCCATTATGAAGCAGATGTTGTGGTTTTCAACATCATGTCTGAAATCCATGGAGTCAAACCTGAAGAGATATACGACGGACACTCAACCTGTTTCATCGTTTATTCGAAGGGGACATCCTCGCTTATCGACTTCAACTATAAAATAGAACCATTGCATGGCAAGTTCCCTGCTCCTAAATTCGGGCCATTCAGTCTTCTCAAAGAAACAAAAATGAACTGGTATGGAAAACTCGGGTTTGAAGGACTCTACTGGAATGTACTGCTTGCAGGACGTCATCTTGGAGCACCACCAACCCTTGTGATGGCAGGCAAAGAGGTAGGATGAACGCATGACTTGAGTGAAGTCTCAAAGCAATCCCTCGGAGACAGCCTCGATGCCAGAATATCCAGAGCATCGTCTGAAGTCGAGGGAAGCCATTACATAGTGCGTCGTCAATTTCAAACACCCTGACTGTCCATTATATCAATTTATGATTGCTATGGTGAGTTATAATGATCTGATTCGTAACTGCCTCCCTGAAATCAAGGAAATCATGCCATGGGATCTTGTCGATCGCATGAAGGAGAATCCTGATCTTCTCATACTCGATGTCCGTGAGAGTTATGAATTTGAAGCAATGCATATCAGTGCATCCCTAAATGTTCCCCGTGGTATTCTTGAGTCCGCATGTGAATGGGATTATGAGGATACCGTCCCTGAACTGGTGACCGCCAGAAAACGGGAGATCGTTGTGGTATGCCGTTCCGGTAATCGCAGTATTCTGGCTGCTTATACCTTGAAACAGCTTGGTTTTGAACATGCGGTTTCACTCCGGACAGGGTTGCGTGGGTGGAATGATTATGAAGAGCCGCTTTTCAGTAGTACAGGGGGAAAAGTTGACGCGGTTATTGCAGATGATTTTTTTATCGCAAAAGTACGTCTTGACCAACGAAAGCCCGATGGGAAGTCTCTTTTGGACTGATACCTCCATTGTAACCAATAACAACAGATAGAGAATAATTTCAATAATAGGCACAATGAGATGTTGCTTATTTTGAAGTTATTTTGTATAGTTATATAACTATTTGGATATATAGATTATTCAGTGATTTTTGACTTGAAAGATTTTTTCATTTTGAATCTGCCAGAACAGAGACTGTAATATCAGACATAGCCCCACTAACGCTTGATTGTTCCGGATTTCGAAGACTTCGCCGATTTTAAAAACCGATAGAAGGCTCTTTCAGAAACAGATGGTCGAATTTTATTCCGATCTATTGCCAAAGAGCTTTAAAACAGGAAAAAACTATGGCTGACGCCAAAAAACTTGCAATTATTGCTTCACAGGGCACACTCGATTGGGCATATCCTCCTTTCATTCTTGCATCAACTGCTGCGGCTATGGATATGGAGGCCGTTATATTTTTTACTTTTTACGGCCTTCCCCTTCTAAAAAAAGAGATTAGTGCCAAGGTTTGTCCTCATAGCAATCCTGCCATGCCGATGAAAATGCCTTTCGGCGGCAAGGAGTTCCAGTCTTTTAACTGGCCAATTCCTAACGTGATTTCGGGAAACGTTCCTGGTTTTGAGAACATGGCTACCTCACTGATGAAAGAGACTTTCAAAAAGAAAGGTGTCGCAACCATTGAGGAGCTTCGCGGTATGTGCCAGGAGTTTGGTGTTCGCTTTATTGCCTGCCAGATGACTATGGATGTGTTCGGTTTTGAAAAGGAGGAGTTTATCGATGGAGTTGAATATGGCGGTGCAGCAACTTTTCTTGAGTATGCTGCTGAGGCGAATATTTCGTTGTTTATCTGATAACGAATGTTCACATAAATGCTCAAAAGATAACCATTACAAGTTAAATATAACATTGGGAGATTATACATTATGTCCGAAATAATATGCACTGCGGAGCTGAACTGTGAAGGATTGAATTGTCCTTTGCCGATTCTTAAAACAAAAAAAGCGATAGATGCTTTGAATAGCGGTGAAGTACTTAAAATGACAGCTACTGATCCCGGTTCAATAAATGATATGGCTTCATGGTCAAATCGTACAGGAAACGAGTTGGTGGCTCATACAGAACAGGCTGGAATCCATACCTACTTTATCAAGAAAAAATAGGATTGAGTGCATGTGATGTCATGGTGATTGATGGTGATTGATGGTGATTGATGGTGATTGATGGTGATTGTAATTTTTTCAGAGTTGATGTAATCAAATGCAACACTTCCGCTGTTCCATGGAAAAAGAGGATCTACAATGGAAGGGGTGAGGTTACCGCGTTTGATGATATCAGCGCCCCAAAAAAGTTCAGGCAAGACGATCGTCAGCCTTGGCATTTTATATTATCTCAGGAGTAAAGGCATATCGGTCAGAAGTTTCAAGAAGGGGCCGGATTTCATAGATCCTATGTGGCACAAAGTTGCCAGCGGCAATGAATGTTATAATCTGGATCCTTATCTGACTGGTGCGAATGTTTGTCTGGAGTTATTTTTGAAACACAGCATCCACGAAAAAAATGCTCTGTCTCTCATTGAAGGCAATCATGGACTTCATGATGGCGTGTCGCTTGATGGTTCCGACAGCAGTGCCGGATTGGCTGAAACTCTGAAAACTCCCGTTCTGCTGGTTGTTGACAGCAGAAAAATCAACAGGGGCATTGCCGCTTTGGTTATGGGAATACAGGCAATGCCCCCTCACGTTATCCTTGCTGGTGTTATTTTAAATCAAGTACGAGGCCAGCGGCAAGTGGATAAGCAAAAACAAGCGATTGAAGAGTATTGTAAGGTGCCTGTACTTGGAGCAATTCCGATTGACGAAGAACTTGTTATTCCTGAAAGGCATCTTGGATTGACAACAGTTGAAGAGACGGTTAATGCCAGCAAATTCATTCAAGGTGCTGCTGAAAGGTTAATGCATTATTGTGATATGAATGCGATCAACTCCCTTTTTTACCAGGCCCCTCCTTTACCTCTTTATCATACTGAGGCTCGTGCAAGCCGATTTTCCCCTGTGGTTAAAATAGGGGTATTCAGGGATGCGGCCTTCTGTTTTTACTATCCTGATAACCTTAATGCTTTGAGGGATCAGGGTGCAGAGCTGGTTTTTATTGATTCTTTTCATGAGAGTTTACTGCCTGATGTGGATGCTCTCTATCTTGGCGGAGGATTTCCAGAATTGTTCTTTGAGGCACTTTGCGCCAACAAGGTTCTGTTAAGGGAGGTTCGTGAACGGGTTGAATCGGGATTACCTCTCTATGCTGAATGCGGTGGGTTGATCTATCTGAGCAGAGGAGCTCTCTATGAGGGGAAACAATACGCTCTCACGGGGATACTTCCTTTAGATATCGGTTTTCAGCAGCGTCCTGCAGGGCATGGCTACCTTGATTTACGGAGCAACAGGGAGAGTGCATGGTTCAGAAAAGATACACAGATCAGAGCTCATGAATTTCATTATGCAACACCGCTTATGACAAGCGGAAATTGCTCTTATCAGTTTGACGTGCTCCGTGGATATGGTGTAACCGGTAAACGCGATGGGGTACTTTATCGAAACCTTTTTGCTTCTTTTGCACATCTCCATGCCGCCGGAAATCCAGAGTGGGCTGAAACGTTTGTCTCTCTTGCTGCTCAATTTAAAGCAACTGGAGATATTGTTTGATGTAAAAAACTACCAATTAACTGTATAACTATATAAGCATATTCTTGCTTGACTGGTTTTGCGGAAAATATTGTTTGCGACGTTTGTCTTATAAGTATTTGGAAATAGAGGCCGTTATTTTATAAAAAATTTATCAAAGGAGTGAATTATGGGAATTCAAGTCAATGGCGTTACCTACGAGACTGATGAGAATGGCTACCTTGAAAACCTCGGGGATTGGACAGAGGATGTGGCTAAAAAGCTGGCGGAAGAAGATGAGATCGAAATGACGGAAGAGCATTGGAGTCTGATCAGATTCCTGAGAGGCTATTATGAAGAGTACCAGATAGCACCAGCTGTCAAGGTACTTACCAAAGCCATTGCTAATGAAAATAATATGGATAAGAAAGAGGCTTCAGAATTTCTTTATAGACTATTCCCAAAAGGTCCGGCTTTGCAGGCCTGCAAAGTTGCGGGGTTGCCTAAGCCTACTGGTTGCGTATAATAAACGGAAAGCTGTTTGCTGACCTCAATTTACTGAGAATCAAAGGAGGTACTATGGATGGTGCTGAAAGTGCTGCTTCAAAGGAAGTACAGAAGAGCGATGAGGCTGGAATGGAAAAAAATGAAAATTTTCTGAATCCGACACCAATGCTTGATGAGCTTGAAAAAGGTCCTTGGCCAAGTTTTATTTCCGGCTTCAAGGAGCTTGCAGAAAGAACGAAAAAGCCCATGTTGCGTGGGGTTATGGACCAGCTTGAATACTCCTATAACACCAAAATGGGTTACTGGAAAGGTGGTCTTGTAACTGTAAATGGTTATGGTGCAGGAATCATTACTCGCTATTCTCTCATTAAAGATAAGTTTCCTGAGGCATCTGAATTTCATACGATGCGCATTCAGCCGGCACCGGGGTTGCACTATAACACTGCTATGCTGAGAGAGCTTTGTGATATTTGGGAGAAGTATGGTAGCGGATTGATAGCTCTGCATGGTCAGACTGGGGATATCATGTTGCAGGGAATTGAACAGGATAAAGTTCAGGAGTGTTTTGATGAACTTAATCAGGCGGGATGGGACCTTGGTGGTGCTGGAGCTGGAATGCGAACCGCTGTTTCATGTATCGGGCCCGGGCGTTGCGAAAATGCCTGTTATGATAATCTTAAGCTGCATCAAAGTGTACTGAAGCATTTTGTAGGCGTACTTCATCGGCCTGAATGGAATTACAAGCTCAAATTCAAGTTCTCGGGATGTCCAAATGACTGTACCAACTCAATCATGCGATCTGATCTTGCAGTGATCGGGACATGGAAAGATGCTATCGAGGTGGACGGAGATGAAGTAAAGGCATGGATAGATCAAAAGGGTATCGATGCGCTGGTCAATAACGTCATAAACCATTGTCCAACCAAGGCAATATCGCTAAAAAACGGGGAAATGGTGATTGAAACCAGGGATTGTGTGCGGTGCATGCATTGTTTGAACGCCATGCCAAAAGCGCTCTCTCCAGGGAAGGAGCGGGGTATCTCTTTATTGATGGGAGGCAAGAACACCCTCAAGGTCGGTGTGAACATGGGTTCATTGATCATTCCGTACATGAAAATGGAGTCTGATGAAGATATCGAGGCTTTTATCGAAAAGATTGAAGAGATTATCGAATGGTGGGATGACAGCGGTCTCGACCACGAACGGATCGGTGAAACCATCGAAAGAGTTGGCCTTAAGCAGTTTCTCGAGGGAATTGGTCTGGAAGCGGACATTAATATGGTCTCAAGACCGCGCGATAATCCATATTTCAAAGCCAAATATTGACCGCATATTAACCGGTTGCTGACAATGAAGTTAACTTTTTGCAAGAGGCACCTTTACACCTCAAAAGGAAAGAAAATATTATGAGCAGTCCAGAAAAAAAATGGAAAACCATAGAGTCCGGTCCTCACACCTATGAGGATGCTTTGCATCCTGTTGTGAGAGCGAATTATGGAAAGTGGAAATATCATGAGATACCCAAGCCGGGTGTACTCATGCATGTAGCTGAAAGCGGTGATACCATCTATACTGTTCGTGCAGGCACTCCGCGTCAGGATACTGTGGATATGATAAGACGGCTTTGTGATGTGGCGGACAAATATTGTGACGGTTACCTTCGCTTCACGGTACGTAATAATGTCGAATTTCTTACACCGCATCAAGAGAATGTCGAGCCAATGATCAAGGAGCTGGAAGCGATGGGTCTTCCCGTTGGTGGCACAGGGATGTGTGTATCCTCAGTGTCTCATACCCAAGGGTGGCTGCATTGCGATATTCCAGCAACAGATGCATCCGGTGTGGTCAAGTCAATGATGGATACACTGTACCATGAATTCAAGAATATGCAGATGCCAAACAAGGTCAGGCTGTCGACATCGTGCTGCTCTATCAATTGCGGTGGTCAGGCAGATATTGCTGTTGTTGTAAAGCACACTCGCCCGCCACGGATAAATCATGATCATCTTTCTCTTGTTTGTGAATTACCGAAAGCCGTTGCCCGTTGTCCTGTTGCAGCCATCAGACCAACTGTTGTGAACGGTAAACGATCTCTTATGGTGGATGAGGCGAAATGCATCTGCTGCGGCGCATGTTTCGGAGCCTGCCCGGCAATGGAAATCAATCATCCCGAACATTCAAAGTTTGCAATATGGGTTGGTGGTAAAAACAGCAACGCTCGTTCCAAACCTTCAACAATGAGCATTGTTGCCCATAATCTACCAAATAATCCACCTCGGTGGCCCGAGGTGACTGATGCTGTTGGTAAAATCCTTCTTGCTTACAAGGAGGGCGGTCATCCCTGGGAACGTATCGGTGAATGGATAAACCGGATAGGATGGAAACGCTTTTTTGAAGAGACGGGGCTCACCTTTGATGAGGATATGATTGACAGCTACCGTCATGCGAGAACTACATTCAACCAGTCTGCTCACGTTCGCTTTTAGCATAAGGAGATATTAATGAAGGTAGAATCCAATAACATTCTCGATTTTGCGATCAATTTCAAGTTTCCTGAGTACAGTGAATTGCAGGGAACAGAAAAGATTGTCGCATTTGGGGATCAAAGTCATAAATGCCCAGTTTATGTAAGACAAGTTCCGCCATGCAGTGCTGAATGCCCCGCTGGTGAAGATATTCGGGGCTATCATCGGTTTCTTAATGGTGTAGAAAAGTCCGATGATCCATGGAGATCGGCATGGGAGAGGCTTGTGGAGGCCAACCCCTTTCCTGCTGTTATGGGCAGGATTTGTCCCCATCCTTGTGAAGGGGCATGCAACCGAATACATCATGATGAAAGTGTTGCGATCAATGCTGTAGAGCAGTCTATTGGCAATTATGGTATTGAAGCAAAACTTCAGCTTCCCGGACCAGGCCCATCTTCTGGTAAAAAGGTCGCTGTCATAGGAGGTGGTCCAGCGGGTTTGTCTGCAGCTTACCAGCTTCGCAGAAAAGGTCATGCCGTGACCATTTATGATGCCAATGAAAAATTGGGCGGCATGGTTCTTTATGGAATAATGGGTTACCGTGTGGATCGCGCTATCCTTGAGGCTGAGATTCAGCGTATCATTGACCTTGGTGTTGAGACAAAAATGGGAGTCCGTATCGGTAGTGACATTACCCTTGAAGAGCTTGAAAATGAGTATGATGCTGTTTTTGTGGGTATGGGGGCTCAAGTTGGCAGAGGGTTGCCGATTCCGGGTTTTGCTGATACGCATGGAGCAACAAACGCTATTGAATTTTTAAAACAGTATGAAATTGAAGGTGATTCAGTTTCTGTCGGCAAAAAGGTTGTGGTTATCGGTGATGGGAACGTTGCTATGGATGTGGCGAGGCTGGCACTGCGTCTCGGGTCTGAGGCTCTCTTGATTTCAGGCGTACCGAGAGAAGAAATGGCCTGTTTTCCTGAAGAGTTTGATGATGCTTTCAGGGAAGGAACAACCATGCATTACATGACGGGAACACTTGAGGTATTGAAGAGTGAAAACGGCATCAGGGGACTGGTTTGCACAACAATGATCAGGAAAGAAAAAGGCGAGGATGGTTGGAATTCGCCTATTCCTTTTTTACGCTACAAGAACACTGATGAAACCTTTGAGATTGCGTGTGATATGGTTGTTGCTGCCATCGGACAGACAACTGACATGCAGGGCTTTGAAAGCATCACCAATGCCCATCAATGGCTCAAGGTCGATCGTTATTTCCGCCTACCAGGCAAGCAAAAGGTCTTTGGAGGAGGAGATGCCATAAAAGTTGACCTTATCACTACTGCTGTCGGTCATGGCCGCAAGGCAGCAAACTCTATTGATGCTTTTTTGAAGGGTGAAGCGCTTCCTGAACAGGGTTATCGTGAAGTGGCAAAAGTTCAGAAGCAGGATGTGTTATACTTTTTTCATTCGGAGCAGGCAACAAGAGAAACTAAAAAACCGGAGAATGTTGTCGGGAACCACGATGAACTTCTTGTGCCGTTGACAAAAGAACAGATTGTGACGGAATCCGAACGCTGCATGAGTTGCGGTCTCTGTTTCGATTGCAAGCAGTGTGTCTCTTTCTGTCCGCAAGATGCCGTCAAGCGATTTAAAGAAAACCCTTCCGGTGAGGTAGTTTACACGGATTATACTCAATGTGTAGGATGTCATATCTGTTCCTTGGTTTGCCCATCAGGGTATATCCAGATGGGAATGGGAGAGGGTCTATGACGGGCAGAAATGATAACTTCGAAAATGATGGAGGCAACAGCTTTATGGTTGATGATTTAATTATCACTCTTCAGCATGCAATTGAAATTTCAAGGAACTGGGCTAATACTGGTTGGCCCGCAACGTTCGGGCCGCGCAACATTGAAGTGGTGTCACTCGAACAGGCAAAGGCTCTTCCCAGAAATTTTGTCTTTTCTCAGGAAGCAGTGAATTACTGGAATCAGGTTCAACTTACGGGAAATGATGCTGCTGATGCTGGACAAAAGGCTTTGGATGCACTGAAAAACGGAAATACAGCTCAGGCCATTGATGCTCTTTACTTATCTCAGTACATCGAAAAACCCTTTGCTGAATCTTCCAAACTATGGAGTGTTTTGTATGAAACAGCCAAAACAATGCCTGGCACTTGATGAACAGCGTATGGTAGTCCATTTTCTCTAATATTTTAACGATTTGACCGCCCGTGAAAATAGGAATCTTGCTTAAGGAAGGGCCGTATAACCATCAGGCTTCTGATTCGGCTTATAAATTTGCTGAAGCAGCTATAAAAAAAGGTCATACCGTTGATGCGGTATTCCTTTACAATGATGGCGTCAGTAATGTTACAAAACTTATGGATCCTCCACAGGATGACAGAAATATTGCTGCCCGCTGGGATGCATTACATAAACAGCACGGCGTCGAAATTCTTGCTTGTATTGCTGCTTCAAAACGTCGAGGAATCAGCGATGAGGTTCTTATCGAGGGGGCCTCTATTACCGGACTTGGTACTCTCACTGATATTGCTATTCGTAACGACAGATTAATAACTTTTGGAGACTGAACATGGGAAATATTGATGTCGGAGAAAATATAAATATCAAAAAAATCATGCATGTCATGCGACATGCACCTCACGGGACAATTTATACCTATGAGGGTCTTGAAATGATTCTTATTATGGCAGCCTATGAACAGGATCTTTCGGTTGCCTTTATCGGGGACGGCGTTTATGCATTGAAAAAAGATCAGAACACTGCAGCAATCGGTATCAAAGGCTTTGCGAAAACCTTCATGGCCCTGGATGGCTACGATGTTGAAAAGCTTTATGTTGATCAACTCTCTCTTGAAGAACGTGGACTGACAGAGGACGATCTTCTTGTCAAAGTTGAAGTGCTGGGTTCTGGCGAAATAGGCAAACTGATGAACGAACAGGATGTCGTTATTCATCATTAAGAATGTCCATTATTTCCGCCAGATTACTCTGGGTGACTCTTGAATGTGAAAATAATTTGAAACCATAGGTGTTATCATGCTCCATACCATCAATAAATCTCCATTTGCCAGCGATAGCCTGGAAACATGCCGTCGGTTTCTGCAGCCCGGTGATTCTGTTTTGTTCATTGAAGACGGTGTCTACGCTGTTCAGGCTGGCAACAAGTTTGCGTCGTTGATTGAAACTATCCAGAAAAATAATTCCGTTTTAGCTCTTCATCCAGATCTTGGTGCAAGGGGAATTACTGTCGTTGCTGATGGGGTTAGGGTTGTCGATTACGAAGGTTTTGTTGAACTGGTAGAGGAACATCAGGTAAACAGTTGGTTGTGATCACCTGCTTTGGGACTCCACTGGTTTAGAACGGAAAAGAAAATGATTTTATTTTTGCTTTATGAGTAACGTATTAGAGAGTGCGATTCAGGAAAAACGAAAGGAGATACTTGCTCGTTGGCTTGAGCATGCCCTGGCTCTTTTTACAGGACAAATAGTACCCGGCACCCCTCTCTTTGAAGTGCTTGATGAGGCCATGGGCATGATTCTTGACGGGTTTGATAATGGTGGTGAATTGTGCAGAGAGGGAATCAACCGGTTCTCACGCATACTTGCTGTTCATCCTTTTCTTCCTTCACGCTCAATGAGCATGTTTTTTGAACTTCAAAAAATCTTGCTGGAAATTGTGCCCAGTACAACGGACAAGGCGGTTGAGGAAGATCTGCGCGCTCGCACTAATCAGCTATTGCTTGATTCGTTTGACTTATTCATGAAACATCGTGAAATAATTTATCAGCTTAAGGTGGAAGAGAGCAGTCGGAGCATGCATATGGCGCTAAGGAGGGTTAACGCTTGAAAAAAGTTCTCATGTCCTTTTTTATTGTGGCATTTTTAACGCTGCTACCGCTTATTGGAGTCAAGTATGCAGGGCTGAATTATCTGTTCGGGGTTATTATTCCATACTTTGCTTTTTCGGTATTCATTGCAGGCTTTGCCTATCGGATTTTTGACTGGCTTAAAACACCTTTGCCATTTCGGATTACTACGACCTGCGGGCAGGAAAAATCTCTTGACTGGATCAAGCAGGATAGGTTGGACAGTCCATCACGTTTTTGGCATGTCGTTTTAAGGGTACTTGCAGAAGTATTTTTTTTCCGATCATTGTTTCTCAATACCAGAACTGAGTTACGTGAAGGAGGTAATCTGGTCTATGGGTCAAGCAAGTGGCTCTGGATTGGCGGTTTGGTGTTTCACTGGTCACTTCTGCTGATAGGCCTTCATCATATTCGTTTCTTTTTTGTGATGGTTCCCGGTTTTATCGATGCTCTTAACATTGCAGACCATTTTCTGGATCTTACACTACCCTCTTTTTATATTACTGATGCACTGGTTCTTTCGGCTCTGACTTTTCTTTTTGTGCGAAGAGTATATGATGCCAAGATGCGGCTCATTTCTTTACCAACTGATTATTTTCCGCTTGTTCTTATTGTAGCTATTGTGATTGCTGGCGTTTTTATGCGATATGTGACCAAGGTTGATGTGATGGCTATAAAAGATCAGATGCTGAGACTTGTTAATTTTAGCTTTGATGCTCCTGGCGAAATCGGTGTTCTGTTTTACGTTCATCTTTTTCTTGTTTGTGTCCTGGCGATATACTTTCCCTTCAGTAAACTGATGCACATGGGTGCTATTTTTTTGAGTCCTACACGTATTCTTTGCAACAATAGTCGAGAAAAGAGGCATGTGAATCCCTGGAATACCCCGACAAAATTCAGGACATATGCCGAATATGAGGATGATTATCGAGAAAAGATGAAAAAGGCGAATTTACCGGTTGAAAAGCAATAACTATGTCGAAATACGTTCCGAAACTCTCCGATCTCAAAAAAAACTTTGATGAGAAGCCGAGCATTCTAAAAGGAGACTATGCCAGCAAAGAGTGGTGGGAGACTCCTTTTGAGTTTCGTGATGGGAACTGGTGTTTTCCTGCAAAGATTGATGTTGTTGAGGAACTCGGCTTTCCAAACCCTCGTAAATGGGCAGCTACTGACAACGACTGGCAATTACCTCAGGGCTGGCAAAAAATTATCAGTGACGGATTGAAGCTTCGTCTGAAGAAATTTCGTTCTCTGAAGCTTTATCTTGATAGCTGTGTCCGTTGCGGTGCATGTGCTGACAAATGTCATTTTTTTCTTGGTACCGGAGATCCGAAAAATATGCCTGTGGTCAGGGCGGAACTGATCCGATCTGTCTATCGCAATGATTTCACTCTTGCCGAGAAGATCCTGAAGGGTTTTTCTGGATCAAGAAAACTGACTGCGGAGGTTATTAAAGAGTGGCACATGTATTACCATCAGTGCACAGAATGTCGTCGGTGCTCAGTTTTTTGTCCGCTCGGTATTGACACCGCTGAAATAACCATGCTGGCGCGGGAGTTGTTGAATCTGATCGGGGTTAACAATAACTGGATTCTTGCTCCTGTTGCAAATTGCAACCGCACAGGAAATCATCTCGGTATTGAGCCTCATACGTTTGTGCAGAATATAGAGTCACTTGCCGAGGACATTGAGGATCATACGGGTATCAAAGTCAATCCGACTTTCAACCGCAAAGGGGCTGAAGTTTTGTTCATTACGCCATCAGGTGATGTCTTCGGTGACCCGGGAGTTTATACGATGATGGGCTATCTTTTGCTTTTTCATCATATCGGTCTGGATTATACCATCAGTACCTATGCCTCGGAAGGAGGTAATTTTGGTCTGTTTACTTCCAATGACATGATGAAGAAACTTAACGCCAAGATGTACCATGAAGCTGAGCGTCTTAAGGTTAAATGGATTCTTGGTGGAGAATGCGGTCACATGTGGCGTGTTGTGCATCAGTACATGAGTACCATGAATGGGCCTGCTGATTTTCTTGAAGAGCCGGTTTCACCAATTACCGGAACGAAATTCAGTAATGCGGTATCTACAAAAATGGTGCACATTGCTGAATTTACGGCTGATCTGATATACCATAAAAAATTGAAGCTGGATCCTAAACGTAATGACCATCTGAAGACTACGTTTCATGACTCTTGCAATGTTGCCAGAGGGATGGGCATGTTTGAAGAACCACGTTACATACTGCGCAATGTCTGCAACTCGTTTCATGAAATGCCGGAGAATACCATCAGGGAGAAGACTTTCTGCTGTGGTTCTGGTAGCGGACTCAATGCAGAAGAGTTTATGGAAATACGCATGAGGGGAGGGTTTCCGAGAGCAAATGCGGTCAAGTATGTAAAGGAAAAGCACAAGGTTGACTCGCTGGTGACAATCTGTGCCATTGATCGGGCAAGTCTGCCTGCATTGATGAGGTACTGGAATCCTGGAGTTGCAGTCTATGGACTCCATGAATTGGTAGGGAACGCACTTGTCATGCATGGTGAAAAAAAGAGAACTGAGGACCTGAGGGAGAATCCTATGACCGGTTTGCTGGATGAGGAGAAAGATGAAGATTAAAAATATAGTCATTCTTTTTGTTGCTCTTGCTCTTGGACTGTCTGCTTCGCTGTATGTTTTTCTGCAGAATGGTAGTGCCGAAAAAATTACGAGGATCTCTTCAACGCATTCCCAGCATCCAGTATCGGTAGACAGTACGAAATGCATTGCCAAGAAAGAGTTCATGCACGCTAATCATATGCAGGTATTGCGCGAATGGCAACAAGCTCCTGTTACCGCGGGAGATCGTATTTATATCGCTCCTAATGGCAGCAAATTCATGAAAAGTCTTGATACCTGTCTTGGCTGTCATAAAAATAACCGGCTTTTTTGCTTTAACTGCCATGTATATGCCAATGTCAAACCAACATGTTGGAATTGTCATCTGTCACCCAGTGAAACACCATGATGAACGAAGAAAGAAGAACATTTATCAAAAAAACCGGTTTAGGAGTTCTCGCTTGTCTTGGAGCTGCATCGGGTTTGATGACCTTGATTCCTGAAACGTCTCTGGAAAAAACAGTTTTACCAGCATGGGATGAGGTTACTCTCCCTGGAAATATTCGGTTAGGGATGCTTATTGATACGCGTAAGTGTAAGAAAGATTGTCATTTATGTATAACAGCATGTCATCATGCGCATAATGTTCCTGATTTCAGTCATTCAAAGGATAAGGTCACGTGGATTGAAAAAAGTACCTATAAGAAGGTTTTTCCGACCGCAAGTCATCAATTACAGAACAAAGAAATTACCGAACGATCCTATCTTTCCCTTTGCAATCATTGTGCTGAATCACCCTGTACACGCGTATGCCCAACAGGTGCTACTTTCCAAAGGTGGGACGGTATTGTTGCCATTGATTATCACCGCTGCATCGGTTGTCGCGTCTGCATGGCGGCATGTCCATACGGATCAATAAGTTTTAATTGGCAGGATCCTCGGACAGCGATTCATGAACCAACTACTGCATACCCGACAAGGGAGCAGGGTGTTGTAGAAAAATGCAATTTCTGTTCCGATCGACTTGTAAAGAATCAGCTTCCTGCATGTGTTGAGGCATGCCCGGAAAATGTTATGACTTTCGGGGACCTCAACGATCCGAGGTCTGATATTCGCATACTTTTGGAAAGCAACGAAACCGTGCAGCGGAAACCCGAACTTGGCACTAAACCATCACTCTTTTACATTATCTAACCATTTTCCATGCTCGAAAAAGCTCTGAAAGGAACCCGAAAATACTGGACTTGGATAACATTCCTGTTTCTGGTTATTATTTTTGGCATGTCGGCTTATAGTCAGCAGAGGTGGTTTGGACTCACTGTTACTGGTATGGACCACAATATGAGTTGGGGGCTTTATCGTGCGCAATTTACCTTTCTCGTTGGTATTGCTGCTTCGGCGATGATAGTAGTGCTCCCCTACTCTCTCCATAACTTTAAGGCGTTTGGTAAAATTGTCATTATCAGTGAATTTCTGGCGGCCTCGGCTACCTTGATGTGCCTGCTTTTTGTCCTGGCTGATATGGGCAGGCCTGATCGGATACTCAATGTTTTACTTTATCCTCATGTTCATTCCATGATGTTCTGGGATCTCCTGGCACTGAACTCCAACTTGTTTATAAGCCTGATCATCGGTTGGGGATTATTGGGTGCTGAGAGAAAAGAAGTTCTTCCTCCGACATGGCTCAAGCCTGTCATCTATCTCTCCTTTCCTCTGGTAATCGGTATGCTTACCGTTACGGCCATACTCCACGGAGTTTTACCGTACCATAATCTCTGGTTCCCGGCTGCGTTTATTCCACGATTTCTTGTTTCTTCATTTGCCTCAGGCGCGTCACTGTTAATTTTGCTTGCCCTCATTTTGAAAAAAACGACTGGTTTTGAGGTTGGCAGTGAAGCAAGAGAGAAGCTTGCTGTATTGGCAACCTATGCCGGGGTAACAAATTTCTTTTTGATCGGTACGGATTTTTTTACAGTATTTTACAGTAATCCTGTGCCGTTGATGAGGTTCTCCCTTATGATCGGTCTTGGCTCAGTAGCAGTGCTGTTGATACCAGCATTGAGAACTTCATCAAAATGGTTACCCGCAGCCTGTGCCGGTCTGGTTATTTCCATCTGGCTCAACAATGGGGTTGGGTATGAGATGATTGAATACTCGCCTACCCTGTTAGAAAGAACCATTACCCTGGGAATCTGGGCAATCGGCGTTCTCCTGCTTACGATACTGCTCAAGGTTGCTGTAACGGTGAAAGGAGAGATTTCTCACTGCGTTTCGAAATGACAGAAGGATGTAACTGCTCTATTATGAAGATGTTTCTGCCGATCAATATCAGGATAGATGATAAAAAGATTCTGTTCATCGGAGGCGGTAAAATTGCCATGCACAAGATACTGACCGTTGAAAAGTATACCTCCAATATTACTATTCTCTCTCCTGCTATCCATGATGAGCTGAAAGAAAAAGGATTCACTGAGATATACAAGGAGTATGAAAAAAACGACTTGAACGGGTTCTTTCTTGTCTATGCATGCACGAACAACATTGAGGTAAACCGCAGGATTAAAAATGATGCTGAAGCCTGCAGAATTCTGGTCAATGTGGTGGATAACAGAGAGCTGTCCGATTTCATTTCGCCTGCTGTTTTTAAACAGGATGAGATGACGGTTGCCATATCTTCCAATGGTCAAAATGTAAAAAAATCTGTTGCATGGAGAGATAAAATAAAAGCCATACTTCAGAACAATTGACCTCCATAAGTCTATCTATAAAAGGAAGTAATAATGACAACTGCTGTACCGTTGCATAACGAGAAAGCTGAAATTCAAAGCAAGGGATATGTTTATATCATAGGAGCTGGTCCGGGAGATCCTGAATTACTGACTCTTAAGGGTGAAAGGGTTCTCTGTGAGGCTGATGTGATTCTTTATGATGATCTGGTTAGCAGCGAACTGGTCGAACGATTTCATGGCCTGAAAATATATACGGGCAAAAGAAAAGATAACCATCACTTTGAGCAGGATGACATTAATGAAGAATTGCTTCGTCATGCCCGGCAAGGGAAAATAGTAGCTCGATTAAAAGGAGGAGATCCATTTGTTTTCGGCAGGGGTGGGGAAGAGATAGAGGTGTTAAGGAAGCATGGCATAGGGTATGAAATAGTTCCTGGGATTACTGCCGCCTATGGTGCAAGTGCTTATAGTGAAATCCCTTTGACCATGAGAAAAATTTCTTCTTCTGTTGCTTTTTGTACAGGACATCCAATCAACAAAATCAAGGTTCCGGATGCTGATACTCTTGTTTATTACATGGTAGCATCGTCAGTTCATGATGTTCTTGATGCTGTTGTCAACAAGGGATGGAATGACGATACCAAAGTGGCTATTGTTCAAAATGCGACGAGATACAATCAAAAAATTTTTACTGGTACGCTTGGTGATTTAAGAAAGCGGGAAAAAGCAGTCTATTCTCCTGCTCTGCTTATCATTGGTGCCAATATCAACCAGTTTATCGAGGATAACTGGTACTCCAAAAAGAAGAAGGTGCTTATCACCGGTGATGATGAGGTAAGGTTCAACCGTGAGAAGTATATCGTTGTGCCGCTCCGTACTCACAGGGTTGATGGTGCCGACCAGAAAATGGTTGAACAGTGTTTTTGTGGTATCGAAGAGTATTCCGTCCTTTTCTTCCCAAACAGGCTTTCCGTGACTTACTTCTTTAAATACTTGCATGAATACGGCAAAGATGTTCGTTATCTGTCAAAAAATAAACTATACACTTTGGGCAATGCGGCTGCTTCGGAGTTGCAAAACTATGGAGTGATCCCTGATTTGTGTCTTGAAGCTGTAAGCCCCAGTGAACATATAGACATTTTTCGAAATAAAGGGGTCGAACATGAAACCATGCTGCTTCCTTGTTCGACTATCATTGATGAGTATCTGGTAAAGGCTTTGATTGCTTTAAAAAACAAGGTGACTCCGTTGTGTCTTTATTCTCTGGCAAATCATGAACAGGATGAGACTATAGATCTTGATTTCATTGACGAGATTTATTTTTCATCACCAACGTGTGTCCAAAATTTCAAGCACTGTTATCAGTCCATTCCTGAGAAGATTACGGTGACAACGGCCAATAATACAACTGAAACAGCATATAGGAGAGTGTTTCGGAGTGCTGAGGGTTGAGTGGTAAGATTAGCATATTCGGTATAAATAGGCTAAATTATGTGTATAGGTGGTGCGTATATTGAATTCACATTTTACTACGGTCCGTATTTTAATAACCTTAAATAGTAACAATCATGGCAAACGAAACAAACAACGATTTGGCAGCTGCAATCAGTAATCTTTTTAATACTGGCGGCACGCTTGTTCAGCACTCTGTTGAACTGGTAAGCACCGGGGTTAAAAGTGTCGTACAAATTATTGAGCCTCTTGGCAAGACTGCTATTGATCTTCTTGGCAGTGCAACCAACACGCTGGGTCAGGTAGTGCAGAATGTCACGTCCATTATTGCTCCGAAAAAGTAACTCGATATTTTTACAGTTACAGAAAAAGCACCTTGCAGCAAATCAGAGCTTGGTGCTTTTTTCTATAGTGCCTCCTTGAAATCGAACCACAGGCAGAGTGGTTATTTGATCCATCCTTGAAGAATAGCCGTGCAGCTTGCTACAGATACTACGACCCAGAGAGTTAACCCCTGAGCCAGTGGTCTTACTCCTGTTTTGGCCAATACGTTTCTGGTCAACCCGCTTCCGATAAGAAATAGTGTTACTACCAGGCTCTGTTTTGCAATTGCGTTAAGTCCATGCCATGTGTTGCCAAATTGTGGGACGAGGGTGCTGATGACGGCAGCTACGACAAAACCGATGATGAAAAGCGGAACCTTCACTTTTCCTTCTGATTTTGTAAACCAGGCTCCTAAAAGAGCGGAGGGCATTATCCAGAGTGCTCTTGTTAATTTGACTGTTGTACCGATTGCCAGGGCAAGAGAGCCGTATGCGGCAGCGGCACCTACGACACTGCTGGTATCGTGAATGGCCAGAGCGGCCCATAGCCCGAACTCTCGCTGACTCATATTTAATAGATGCCCCATTGGCGGAAAGAGTAAAAGTGCAGCGGAGTTGAGGGTAAAAATGGTGGCGAGAGCAACTCCTGTCTCTTCTGCTTCTGCTTTTATCACTGGAGCCATGGCTGCGATAGCACTGCCGCCACAGATAGCAGTTCCAAAAGAGATAAGGATAGAAGTTGCTTTACCTGTTTGAAATACTTTGCCAAGTAAAAGGCCAACTGCCATGGTAAGGCTTATGCTGATGGCGGTATACAGAAATGCGTCTTTTCCGGTCATGATAACTTCAGTCAGGTTCATGCCAAACCCTAAGCCGACAACTGATATCTGCAACAGCCGTCTCGTCCATAGGGAGACACTTTTCCCCCAGGGGTTGCCTGCTGTCAGACCAAAGGCAATTCCGCCTACCAAAGCCATTGGTGCGCTGACATAGGGCAAACAACTTGCCAACAGCAATACCAGGAAGACGATTTTCGGCTTAATGTTCTCTTTCATTGGATCTCTTTCTGTTATAATTTTATCGCTCTATGGGGCGATCCTCGCTACAAAAAAGCTGCTCTAGGAGTCAGCATGATTGTGGAAACCTCAAATAATTTTAACCACCCTCTGTGATCTTATTATCCAGAGAGGGTGACTAAAAGTGTGTGTTTGAACCAGCGCCATGCAGGAAAGATTGGCAGGCGTTGATTCATGAGCATTTTTTAGAAATATTATTCAGTGATATATGCTCTTTCCTTATTGAGTGTATAACCCCAAGGGAGACCGGCGTTTTTCCATCCGTTTACCAGACGGCGACCCTTGCTGGCACCTTCTTTACCCAGATCACCCTCGAACCCATCATAAACTGAGTAGATATTAGTGCAGCCTATTTTTGTGAGCAGATTTGCGGCACTGGCACTGCGGTCGCCAGAACGGCATATAAGGATAATCGTGTCGGAATGATGAAGGCCTTTAGCTTTCAAAGCATCTTCAACTTTCATAGTAAAAGCAGAGTTTGGGCTCATAAGGAATCGGTTTTTTTTGACATCCCACGTCGAATAATCCTGGAGCATATAAGGGATGTTGAGGTCAACCTGATCAGCGATGCCAACAAATTCAGTCTCTGCAGGGGTTCTTACATCAAGAAACAAAATTTTGTCATGGTTATGGCTTACCATCTCAAAAGCGTCTTTGGCGGAGAGATATTTTCCTGACACAGTTTGTTTGATTTCCGGCAGTGTTTTGGGGTCGAATGTACCTGCATAGGTCAATGCAGTCAAAAAGAAAAGGGCAGTTGCGACCAGTGCTACAATTTTTTTCATAATGAGACTTTAAATTAATTGGTGAATATATAACCATATAGTTACATCGGATATTAAATAAATTTCATGTAACTTCTATCAAAAAAAACGCTGTCTATCCAGAAACGGGTATTCAATAGCAGGTATTGTTAAGAGATAAAAAAAAGGATAAGGTACTTATGGAACGCAAACTGTCACGTCGAGATTTCAATAAACAGCTTGTTTCCGTTGCTACGGCTTTTTCTTTGGGGATTGCCGGTTTCACAAAATCAGCATTTGCCGGATCAAATCGGGTGCTGATTATCGGAGGAGGATTTGGAGGGGCTACCGCCGCCAAGTATCTCAGGAAGCTTGATCCGTCTCTTTCCGTTACGCTCATTGAGCCAAAAGCAGTTTTTTATACCGGTCCTCTCAGTAATTGGGTTTTGGCTGGTTTGAAAACCATGCAGGATATTGCACAACATTACACAACGCTGAAGAACCGATATAACGTTACCGTTATACCCGATACTGCGGTGTCAATTGATGCTGTAAAAAAAGAAGTTAAACTGAAAAGCGGAAAGGTGCTCTCCTATGATCGGCTTATTGTTTCACCTGGAATTGATTTTACATGGGATACCATAGAAGGATATAGTGAAAAGGTGGCTGAACATATTATGCCGCATGGATTTCAAGGAGGCTCGCAAATACTTCTTCTGCGTCAACAGCTCCTTGCCTTGAAGGATGGCAGCAATGTCTTGATATGCCCCCCAGTCAATTCTTTCCGCTGTCCTGCAAGTCCTTATGAGAGAGCAAGTCTCATCGCTATGTATCTGAAAAAAAACAAGCCGAAATCAAAAGTCATCATCCTTGACCACAAGGAAAAGTTCTCGATGCAGGAGCTTTTCATGCAAGGGTGGGAACGACTCTATCCTGGCATGATTGTGTGGAGAGCTGCTACAGCCGGAGGAAATATTGAAAAGGTTGATGCTGCTTCCATGACAGTGGTTACGGAATTCGGTGATGAGCATGGCGGTATGATCAATGTTATTCCGCCACAAAAAGCTGGCAGAATTGCTTATGAAGCTGGGCTTACTGATGCAACCGGATGGTGCCCTGTCAATCCCGAAACCTTTGAATCTACAATACATCAGGGTATTCATGTTATCGGCGATGCTTGTATGGCTGGAGAAATGCCTAAAACCGGATTTGCTGCCAACAATCAGGGAAAGATCGCTGCTGCTGCTATAGTCAGTCTTTTCCGTGGGCGCCAACCTGGCTCCCCTTCTCTGTTAAGCAACTGTTACAGCCTTATCGATAATGGTTATGCTATTTCGGTTGCCGGTGTTTACAAAGTGACGCCAGCTGGCATTGTCGATATCAATGGAACCAAAGGATTAACGCCTTTAGATGCCAGCCATGAATATCTTCGTCAGGAAGCTGCTTTAGCCTGGAGCTGGTACAAAAATATCACCAAGGATGTCTGGGGTTAACTCTTATGAGAAAATATTTTGGTAGACCGTAAAATTTATCATATATAACTGTATGGCTATACACTGAAAGGTATGTTTGCTCTTAATGCTTTCTTTTTTACCCAGCAGAATTAATAATTCAAAAAAAGTTCTGCACGATACTGTTAAGACTTTCGTATTGCATCCATTTTTCCCCAATGGATACCACTGTTGTAGATTTTTAAGAACGTTCCCGTTACTGTCCTGACAATCCATATTGCATCATCAGATTGCAGACTATGGTCTTTTCTTGACAGGTCGTGATGTGTTGTCGTACTCTATAAGTTGTGTGTAATAATTCTTTATTCCAGTAATACAAACCTGAGGGACAGAAGATGAAGCGATTCGTCATGATAGCTGCAGTGAGTATCCTGATGCTGCCTTCACCCGGAAAGGCCTCTACACTTGAAGATAAGATCATGAAAGGTAAACAGATTTCCTCCGATAATATGAAGGGAAATTGTCTGGCCTGTCATGCGATTCAGGGTGCGGAGATGCCGGGTAATTTAGGGCCGCCTCTCCTGCAGATGAAACTGCGGTATCCGAAACGAAAGGTATTGCATGACCAGATATGGGATGCAACAAAAAAGAATCCACAAAGTATTATGCCGCCATTTGGAAAGCACGGTATACTGACTCATGAGGAGGTCGATCTTGTTGTTGATTACATGTACAGCTTGTAAGCTCTTTTTTTCGGGGTGTCTCACTAATTAATATTCTCTCACAGGAGGTAGGTATGGGTTTTTCCCGTCGACAATTTATCAAGTCAGTTGGTAGTTCGGTAGCTTGTGCTGCAGTATTTGCGATTATTCCAAAAAGGGCTTTTGCAAAATGGAGCGACAAAGCCTTTATGTCTGAGAGCCTTGCAGGAGCTATTGCAGCAAAATACGGCAATATGCCGGTTGAAAATTCAACAGAAATCAAGATCAAGTCTCCGGAAATTGCTGAAAATGGTGCCTATGTACCGGTAACAATATCGGCTAACATACCAGGGGCATCCAACATCACTATTTTTTCTGAATCGAACGCTGCACCGTTGATAGCGTCATTCGATGTTATGCCGAAAATGGGGCCTGATATTTCACTGAGGCTTCGAATGGCTAAAACCGGTAACCTCGTCGTGTTGGTTCAGGCCAATGGTAAACTTTACAAGGCATCGAAAGAGGTCAAGGTTACGATTGGCGGCTGCGGTGGTTAACCAATAATTTTTAAACAATTTTGAATGGAGTGTTGCTATGAAGGTAAAGGCTGTAGCACAGAATAATGTTGTTTTAGTGAAAGTTCTTATTCAGCATGTCATGGAGACTGGACGGCGCAAGGATGAAACCGGTAAGATAGTTCCAGGGCATTTTATTACTGAATTGTCGGCAAAGCACAAAGGAGAGACTGTCTTTCAGGCAGAACTGGGCCCCGGAGTATCAAAGGACCCTTATCTGGCCTTTCAGTTTACCGGAGGCAATGTTGGAGAAACCGTAAGTGTTTCCTGGGTTGATAATAAAGGTGGAAGCGAAAAGGTAGACAGCCTTATCAGCGCAGCTTAAACTTTAAATAAATCAAGAAGGTGCCATGAAACAAACACTGTTTAAACGATCTCTTGCGCTGCTGCTTGTTCTTGTTGCCATGATGGCAGCTCGACAAGTTGTGGCTGCCGATTTTCAGGCCAACGTTCAAACCGACATCAAGGTATTCAGAGATTTTTTTGCGGCCCGGTTTCCTGAAGTCAAGTTCGCTGATTATGCCAATGGCGTTTATGCTATCGATGCAGATGCCTGCCAGCAGTGGAAGGAGATAGAGGAGTTTCCTCCTTATTCTATAGCGGTTGAAGATGGGAAGGTATTGTTTGAAAAACCTTTTGCAAACGGCAAGACCTATACTGCTTATTTTCAAAATGGAGGGGTCGTCCGCCAGAATTATCCCTATTACGATGAAAAAAAGGGAACGGTCGTGACTCTGGAGATGGCAATAAACGAATGCCGTGTTGCCAATGGAGAAAAACCTCTTGAGTACAAAGGGGGGGATATTGCCAAAATATCAGCCTATATGGCTTTTATCAGCAGGGGAAAACCGGTTGATGTCAAGGTAGAAAGTGAAGGGGCTTACAAAGCCTATATGAAGGGCAAGGAGTTTTTTTATGCCAAACGTGGACAATTGAATATGTCTTGTGCAGGTTGTCATGTGAAGTATGCCGGTGGTTGGGTACGCTCTGAAATTCTCAGTCCAGCATTAGGCCATACGACTCATTTCCCTGTGTTCCGTTCCAAATGGGGGGAGATAGGCACGTTGCACAAACGCTATGGCGGTTGTAGCGATAACATTGGAGCAAAGTCTTTTGCCGCCCAAAGTGAGGAGTACCGTAACCTTGAGTTTTTTGAGACCGTCATGTCAAATGGTTTGAGCTTCAATGGACCAGCTTCACGAAAATAAGGAGAAAACAATGATCAGTAGAATACTATTCGTGGCAGCGCTGATTGCTGTTATGTTAAGCACTGGAGAATTGAGTGCTGAGGTTATTACCACCAAGGTACTTATTGAGCAGGCTGATGCCGCAAGAAAAGAGGCTGCAAGTATTGGCTATGAGTGGAGGGATACAGCTTCTCTGATCACCAAAGCGAAGGAAGCTCTGGCAAACGGTCAGGAGGAAGATGCACAGAAACTTGCACGGAAGGCTCTTATTGAAGGTCAGCAGGCGCTGGAACAAGGACGGTTGATGAGCAAGCAGTGGGAAATCTACATACCAAAAAGTTAAAGTGTTTTCTACATCTATAAATACCTTTTCTTATGTCTCTGTCTCGCCGTGAATTTTTACGTCTTCTTGGTATGGCCGGTGCTGCTGGTATGATTCCCGGAATAGCCAGCAGCAAGACTCTGAATACCGATATCTACCAGATACAAAGGTTTGGTGATGTTCGCCTGTTGCACATTACCGATACTCATGCTCAGCTATTGCCGATATATTATCGTGAACCAAGTTTTAACCTTGGTATCGGTGAAGCACTGGGTCGCCCTCCTCACCTTGTAACAGGTTCATTGCTGAAGTATTATGGTATTTCTTCCGGTAGTCCGCTTGCCCACGCCTTCACACCGGTTAATTATGTCGATGCCGCACAGAAGTATGGTAAGGTGGGCGGTTTCGCCTATCTGAAAACTCTTGTAGATAAGGTTCGAGGAGAGTTCGGCAGTGCCAAAACCCTTCTGTTTGACAGTGGCGATACATGGCAAGGTTCTGGAACCGCATTCTGGAGCAAGGGGGCTGATATGGTTGAAGTCTGTAACTTGCTGGGCGTTGATGTTATGACCGGACACTGGGAGTTTACGTATCTGGAACATGAGATTAGAAAAAATCTGGCAGCATTTAAGGGAGATTTTGTTGCGCAGAATGTCAAGGTCAAAGAGGATGCGCTTTTTAACGGTGCTCAGGCATACGACGAAAAAACAGGGCATGCTTTTCGTCCCTATGTGATCAAAGAGCTGGGTAAACATCGGATTGCTGTTATCGGGCAGGCATTTCCCTATACACCTATTGCCAATCCCGGAAGATTTATCCCTGATTGGACATTCGGCATCAATGCCACGGATCTGCAGGAACTCGTCAACATGATTCGATCCAAGGATAAGCCGGATGCCGTGGTCTTGATATCACATAATGGTATGGATGTCGATATCAAACTTGCGCGTGAAGTAACCGGTATTGATGTGATTTTTGGTGGTCATACCCATGATGCTGTGCCCCGGCCATTTGAAGTACGCAATAGCAAAGGCAGGACTCTTGTCACCAACGGTGGAACAAACGGCAAGTTTCTTGGTGTCATGGACTTAAAGCTTGCCAATGGCGGTGTGAAGGAGTATCGTTACCGCTTGCTTCCGGTCTTTGCTAATGAACTTTCTGCTGACCCATCAATGCAGGCGCTGATTGATCGCATCAGAGCACCACATCTTGACAAACTCCAAAAATCTCTTGCCACGGCAGGATCATTGCTCTATCGCCGTGGGAATTTTGACGGCCCGTACGATCAGGTTATCTGCGATGCTCTCAGGAAACGTAACGATGCGACAATTGCTCTTTCCCCCGGGTTCCGCTGGGGAACAACTGTTCTGCCTGGTCAAACCATTACCATGGAACATGTATTGGATCAGACCTGTATGACTTATCCCGAAACTTATGCAAGAGATATGAGCGGGATGGAGATCAAAAATATTCTCGAAGATGTTGGAGATAACCTTTTCAATCCTGACCCATATTATCAGCAGGGTGGTGATATGGTGCGTGTTGGCGGAATGTCGTATCGTATTGATCCTTCAGCACCTATAGGGCAGCGTATTGATGAGATGCGTCTGGAAAATGGTGAACCTCTTGATGCATCGAAAAAATACCGTGTTGCAGGTTGGGCTACAGTAGGTGCTCAATCAAACGGTGAACCCATTTGGGATACGGTGGCAAGTTACCTTCAGGATGTTAAGACCGTAGAAATCAGGAAACTTAATGTTCCAGTTCTGAAAAATGCAGGAAATAATCCCGGGCTGGATTTCACCTAATAAAAATATTACGAATTTTTTTATGCGATGAGTGTTCGATTATTATTACTTACGGCGCTGATGTTCGTGACTGCATGTTCAGTATCGTCATATCAGGAAGCTGCTGCACAGTCTGCTGATAAAGTTTCTGAAGAAGTTGTCACTGCTCCATTTTTTTCAGAAAAAAGTTTGCAGGGGCTTCATCTTTCCAGTGACAAGCTTTTGGGGCAGGGCTATATTGTTAATTTTTTTGCTTCCTGGTGTCCCTACTGTCGCAGTGAGATTCCTGACATAGTTGCCTTGCAAAAAAAATATGAGAGTAAGGGGTTTACATTTATCGGTATGGCGTATAAGGATAACGATAAATCCATGCATGATTTAATCTGGGAATATGATATCAATTATCCGGTAATCATGGCTGACAAGAACATCATCAACGCCTTCAGCCGACAGGTCAGTGGTGGGGTGCGTATGATTCCTCTGCTTTTTGCTATAGGGAGGGATGGCAAACTTCTTACTGTTCGACCCGGTGTGCAAACAAAAGATGAATTAGAACACTTTATTCTTCAAACACTTCAAAGCCCTTTGAAAAAGTAAGGGCCGATGCTTCCTTTCAATTTTCTCTAATTGATCCCAAACGTTGGTTGTTTTCATTTTTCCCATTACTCATGAATACTATGCAAGCTAAAGAGCATTGGGAACATGTTTATAAGACAAAGTCAACAGGTTCTGTTAGCTGGTATCAGGCACATGCAGTGCACTCTTTACAATTGATCAAGCAAACCGGCCTTGAATTATCAGCCCCGATCATTGATGTTGGTGGGGGGGCCTCAACGCTTGTGCTTGATTTGCTTGTCGATGGTTATTCGAATCTTACCGTTCTTGATCTTTCTTCGGCAGCAATTGCCGCTGCCAAAAACCATATCGGTTCAGAGAGAAGTAAGCAAGTGGAGTGGCTGGAAGCCAATATTCTGGAGGCGGAACTTGCTGATAATACCTATGAGCTGTGGCATGATCGAGCAGTGTTTCACTTTCTTACCGCAAAGGAAGATCGGCAAAAGTATGTTCAGCTCATGAGAAGAGCTATCAAGCCTGGAGCTTACATCATCGTTGCAACATTTGCCGAAGATGGTCCGATACAATGCAGCGGACTACAAGCAAGACGCTATAGTTCAAATGAATTACATGCTGAATTTGGTGATTCGTTCAACCTGATCCAACACGAGAAAGAATCTCATGTAACACCATCAGGTGTAACTCAGCAATTTATGTACTGCTATTTTCAGAAACGCTAAGAACATCCTTTTTTAATCGGCCAATCCCTTGCTCCAATTTCCTTGAAAAAAATGGGAATAAAGGCGGGCACGGATATGCTGGTTCGATAAGTGCCTGATGAGAACCTTACCGACTCTCAGCCATGAAGCGTTAATGGGGTTAAAAACGCTTTACGCTTTTTTTTCAGACAAGAATTGATCTTTTCATTAATTTTTGTAGCTTTATACCGATACAGGGTATATGTATTGATATCTTTTGGTCCGCAACTTTGATCGTACTCTATAACTTGCTTCTAAACAATTGATTATAAAATATTTTCAACACGTTAATCAACTCCAGAGAATAAATATGACCGACAATAAAGTACTCCCCATTACCAGTGATGTCAGTTGGATAGGTGTTCTGGATCCAGGCCTTATCACGTTCGATATTGTGATGGAAACAAAATACGGAACCACCTATAATTCCTATTTTATCAATGCCGAGAAAAAAACAATCATAGAAACAACCAAGGAGAAGTTCTGGCCAGAATATCTGGCTAAAATAAAACAGGTTGTTGATCCGGCTGATATCGCTTACATCATTGTCGACCATACGGAACCCGACCATTCCGGCAATGTCAAAAACCTGCTTGCCGTAGCGCCGAACGCCATCGTCGTCGGCAGTGGTAATGCCATCAAGTTCCTGCGCGATCAGACTGGTCATGACTTCAAGTCACTTGTCGTGAAAACCGGCGATACCCTGAGTCTCGGCAATAAAACGTTGCATTTCATCAATGCGCCGAACCTGCACTGGCCTGACACCATCTACACCTGGCTGGAGGAAGACCAGGTGCTCTTCACCTGCGACTCATTCGGTTCTCATTTCTGCCATGACGCAATGTTCGATGATGCTGTCGGTAATTTTAACGATGCTTTCGCCCACTATTTTGATGCCATACTGAGACCTTTCAGCAAGTACATGCTGCAGGCCATTGAAAAAATCAAACCCCTTGATATCAAGATCATCTGCCCCGGCCATGGCCCTATCCTGCGATCTTACTGGCAGGAGTGTGTTGATCTTTCATGGAGCTATGCTACCAAGGCCATTGCCATGCCGCACGAAAAAAACATCCTGATAGCCTATGTGTCCGCCTATGAAAATACAACTCTTATGGCTGAAAAGATTGCTGACGGTTTGAGGCTGTCGTGTGACTTCACTCTTGATATCTGTGATATTGAAACGGTATCCTTTTCAAACCTTGAGGATAAAATTGCTCACTGTTCGGGCATTATTGTAGGGTCTCCAACCTTAAACCAGAACATTCTGCCTCAGATTTATCAACTCTTCGCCGCCATTAATCCTATTCGAGACAAGGGCAAGCTTGGTGCAGCATTCGGCTCTTTTGGATGGAGCGGCGAGGCTGTCAAGATGATAGAAACAAATTTTTCAATGCTGAAGCTGAAGGTTTTTGATCAGAACGTCAGGGTGAAGTTCAAACCTCATGATGAGGAATTTGCGCTGTGCAACGCTTTCGGGAAGGCTTTTGCTGAAAGAATGATTGCAATGTATCAGCTCAGCTGTGATCTTTAAGGTATAAGATCATGAACTCTATTTCTTTCGGGGAGGTACTTTTCAGAATTGAGTAGAGAATATGATGATCCGAGTTATCCATATCAAAAAAGATGGCCGAATAAACAGCCATCTTTTTTGATGCTTTATGTGCAGAATGAACCATAAAGAGATCAATTCCGAGCATCCGAAGTTTTGCTATAGCCCCGGCCCCGATGCCGATACAGATCAATGCGCTGACTCCAAGTTCTGCAAAAAAATCTGCAGGGGTGCACTGCCCGTGATCGTGATGCATTGAGGTATTCGTAATGATTTCAAAAGAACCCGCACCGGTATCGGCAACAGCATAATATGGGGCGCTTCCGAAATGCTCACTCATTCTTGAGTTTTTACCGCCCTGTTCTTCTAATGGTCCAACCATCAAAAAAACAGGAACGGTTTCATAATAAATGGTCTATGACTTGCAGATTAGGGAAACGATGCATATAATGGATTTATACCAATACAGGGTATAGGTATAAAATGATAAATTAACGGAATAAAAACAACCGTTTTTTTTTGTTCAGGTTCCGGCCTGGAAAGAACTTTTGTCACTCTTATCTTATTTATGAAAAGCGAAATGATTGTATCGTTCGGGGGTGGAAAGAAGGTGAATGCCGAGTTTAACGGCTTTACCATCCATACAGACCAGTCGAAATATGCCGGCGGCGAGGGTTCTGCGCCTGAGCCTTTTACTCTTTTTCTTGCTTCAATCGGCACCTGTGCCGGCATCTTTGTCCTCTCCTTCTGCCAGAGCAGAGGTATCCCGACCGATGATATCCGCATTGTTCAGTCTCATACGGTTCATGAGTCGGGGCGTGGGATAGGAAAAATCGAGATTGCCATTGAACTGCCACAGGATTTTCCTGAAAAATACAAGGATGCCATTATCAGTGCGGCTAATCTGTGTGCGGTAAAGAAGCATATTCAATCGCCTCCTGAGTTTGTCGTCACTACGGTAACGCGCTGAGCTATGCATAAGGTGCTGATTCTGGGTGGTGGCATTGGCGGTGTTGCTTCTGCCATTGCTTTTCGGAAACAAGGGTTTGAGGTTGAGCTGGTTTCGGAACGGGACTATCTGTTTATCTATCCGCTGGCGATCTGGATTCCGGTCGGGAACATGGCGTTCAAGGATGTTTCGATGCCGCTCCGGAAACTGGCCCGCAAGCACGGTTTTTCTCTGACGATCGACAGGGTTGTCGGGCTTGATGGCGACGCTCGAACCGTCACCCTTGAAAAGGAGGGTGTTCATGACTCCCCCGCTCTTGTGGTTGTCGCGCTCGGCGCTGCGAAGCTGAAGCATGAGGGTATTGAGCATACCTGTTCCATTTGCGGCAAGCCTGAAGAGTCGCTGCGCCTGAAGGCAAAGATTGAGACGCTGGTTGCTCGCGGAGGCGGCAGGATTGCCTTCGGATTTGGCGGTAATCCCAAAGATAACAGCGCGGTGCGTGGCGGCCCTGGATTTGAACTGCTTTTCAACCTGCATTATCACCTGAAGACACTGGGTATCCGTGACCAATTCGAGTTGACCTTTTTTGCGCCTATGGCCGAGCCTGGTGCGCGAATGGGGAAAAAAGCTCTTTCGGCCATGGCAGCCCTGTTAAAAGCCAAAAACATTGCGACCCGTTACGGCAAAAAAATCAGTCGGTTTGAACCGGATGGTGTTGTTTTTGAAGACCGGAGTAAGCTTGAAAGTGACCTCACCATGTTTATCCCCGCCGGTGAGGGTGATGCCGTCATCATGCAATCAAACCTCCCTCAAAGCAGTGCGGGGTTTATCCGTATTGATGATTTCTGCCGGATTGAGGGAGTCAAGGGATGGTATGCCGTCGGCGATGCGGCTGCTCTTGAAGGCCCGGAATGGAAAGCCAAGCAGGGGCACATTGCTGAGTTAATGGCCGGGAATGCCGCTTTTAATGCTGCCATAGAGCATTCGGGACGGCAGGGCGCCATGAAGGGGTATCAGGCTCATCTGAATGTGCTTTGTGTGATGGATATGGGCGATGGCGCCGGTTTTGTCTTTAAGAACAGCCTCAGGGAGGTGTTTATCCCGCTGCCGATTGTCGGTCACTGGCTGAAACAAAGCTGGGGCCACTCTTATAAATTTTCAAAACGCTGGTTATGAACAATAATCTGGTCGGAAAACCGACACACAGCCATAGCGAACAGGATTTGCCGATGGAGCAGACAACGTCCGGCACATGGAACAGTCCTGATAAATTTAATCGGGAAGCCCGGCAGTGGGATGACAACCCTCAACGCAAAGCGCTTGCAGCGTGTGTTGCTCACGCAATCATTGCAGCAGCAAAGCCTGCAAAGAGCATGCTTGCCCTGGAATTCGGCTGCGGCACGGGGTTGGTCTCGCTTGCAATTGCTCCGCTGGTGCAGAAGCTTCATGCCGTTGATACCTCCCGGGAAATGGTGGCGGTACTGCAGGATAAGATCGATACCTTCGGGATAACAAACATCGACGTGAGCTGCCTTGATCTTTTATCACCTTCTGAGAGCGTTCTTGATGAACAACGTTTTGATCTGCTGTACTGCAGCATGACCCTGCACCATATCGGAGATACCGCAGGGTTTTTAAGCCGGATTTCGCAGCTGCTCTCTCCTGGCGGCACGATCTGTATTGCTGACCTTGAGGAGGAGGACGGCCTGTTTCATGATGACCCTCTTGAGAAGGTGCATCACGGGTTTGAGCGTGACGGACTTGCGGCAATGCTGCATGCTGCGGGCCTGGAGCCACAATCGTTTGAGACGATTCACACCTTGAAAAAAATAAACAGATCGGGCGTACCGGCCTCATATACGATCTTTCTGGTTACTGCCACTAAAATTGATGGTCAACTGCAGCATAATGCATAGGTGGAGACTTTCTGTCATAACCGGAGTAGTTGCTGCCTTGCTTCTTTCGACTGGCTGCAGCACTCAACCCCGGAAGGTTGTTGATCAAGACGGGAACAGCTACCCTGCCGTTCAGACTGGCTCAATGCTCTGGACTGGAAAAAATCTTGATGTTGCGCATTACCGGAACGGCGATGCCATTCCGGAAGTCAGGAATCCCAAAGAGTGGGCTACGCTCAGAACGGGCGCCTGGTGTTATAACGATAACAAGCAGAAAAACGGCGTACTATTTGGAAAGCTCTATAACTGGTATGCAGTCAACGATCCGCGAGGCATTGCCCCGAAGGGGTGGCATGTGGCCACTGATGCTGAATGGAGCGCTCTCGGCGATCTGCTGGGTGGAAGTGCTCTTGCCGGTGGTACGCTGAAAGCTGCAACGATATGGAAGGAACAGAAAAGCGAGAGAAGCAACATAAGCGGTTTTGACGCCCTTCCGGCTGGCGCTCGCCGGGACACCGACGGGAAATTCATGCTGCCGGGTGAATACAGCAGAGTATGGTCTTCTACGGAATCTACCGCAAAGAGCGCCTGGTGTCGGTCGCTGGGCTACTTCGATGCTGCATTGCGAAGAGGCATGGCCAATAAAAATATCGGTATTTCTGTACGATGCGTCAAGGATTAACCAGCTTTATGAGGGCATACAGCTTGCAATTATAAATTTGTCAAAACAAAATCACCTTAACCTTTTAATTTTTTGCACGATGAATATTGATCGTCTTGTGTTTGCGATTGCCGGTGTTTTTATTTTTGCCAGCGTTTTACTCTCCGTCTATCATAACCAGAACTGGCTCTGGTTCACTGGTTTTGTGGGTGCAAACCTTTTTCAGGCTGCATTTACAGGGTTCTGCCCGCTTGCCAAAATCCTCAAGGCTGTCGGCGTTGTGCCCGGTCATGCGTTCAAGTAGATGAGAGGATCATTCAAAACCATTGAAAACATGGAGTCTCTATGGCAAAAGTTGTTGTATTAGGAGCAGGAGTTGCCGGCCACACAGCAGCTTCGTTTCTCAAAAAGAAACTTGGCAAACATCACGAGGTCGTCGTTGTAACCCCGAACAGTTACTACCAGTGGATTCCTTCAAACATCTGGGTCGGTGTCGGCCAGATGACTATTGATGATGTCCGCTTTGAATTGAAAAAAGTCTATAACCGATGGGGCATTGTGCTTAAACAAGCCAAAGCGGTTGAAATCCATCCCGAAGGTGATGCGGAAAGCCAGAAAGGGTATGTTACCATTGAGTACACCGACTCGCAGCGCAATGGCCAGAGGGAGAACGTTGACTATGATTATCTGGTCAATGCAACCGGTCCGAAGCTTAATTTCGACGCAACAGAGGGGCTTGGTCCTGATAAAAACAGCTTCTCGGTGTGCACGTACAGCCATGCCGCCCATGCCTGGGAACACCTTCAGGACAATATCAAAAAGATGCAGGCTGGTCACAAGCAGCGTATCCTGATCGGCACTGGCCATGCAATGTCAACCTGTCAGGGTGCGGCCTTTGAATATATTCTGAATGTGGCTTATGAGATTTCAAAACGCGGTCTGAGCGATAAAGCACAGATTACCTGGATATCCAATGAGTATGAGTTGGGTGATTTTGGAATGGCAGGCGCATTTATCAACAGGGGAGGCTATTACACCCCGACAAAGGTCTTTACGGAATCCATTATGGCTGAGTACGGCATCAACTGGATCCGACGAGCCGGGGTTCATCATGTAGAGCCAGGCAAAGCGCACTACGAGACGCTTGCAGGTGAAGAACTGACCCAGGAGTTTGATTTTGCCATGCTTATTCCTTCCTTCTCAGGCGTAGGGATGACCGCTTTCGATAAGAGTGGTGTGGAGATTACCGACAACATGTTTGCACCGAACAAGTTCATGAAGGTAGATGCAAATTACACACCGAAGGCCTTTGAGGATTGGGAGGGTGAAGACTGGCCGACGATCTACCAGAACCCTCTTTTCAAAAACATCTATGCTCCGGGTATTGCCTTTGCGCCTCCGCACCCGATTTCGAAACCTATGACAAGCCCGAGCGGTAGGCAGATATTTCCGACGCCACCTCGTACAGGCATGCCCTCCGGTGTTATGGGAAAAATTGTGGCGCTGAATATTGCAGAAAAGATTCATGGAGCAACAGAGCATCGCCATAAAGCATCGATGAGTAGAATGGGTGCAGCATGCGTTGTATCTGCCGGCTTTGGTTCATTGGATGGCCTTGGAGCTTCAATGACCCTCTTTCCGGTAGTCCCTGACTGGAAAAAGTATCCTGAATGGGGCCGTGACATGAACTACTCCCTTGGAGAGGCTGGTCTTGCCGGACATTGGCTGAAATTCATTCTTCACTATATTTTTTTCCATAAAGCAAAGGGCTATCCGTTCTGGTGGTTGATTCCGGAATAACCATTATTTTGATCATAACCTCAAATTTGAAAACCTCTGGGCACCAATAAAGTCAAGGCATATTACGACGAAGCTTATCCGCCGGTACCGTCAAAAGGCACTCTCTACTGGCGAAAAAACCTGCTGTGGCAATTTGTTCGCTTTATCGTATTAAATGTTAAGATTATGCGAATTGTCGTTGGCGGGCACTCCTGACGCAGGGTAAGACTTGATCCTCAAAGCATGTACAAAGTAACCTGAAACGCGGACAAAGGCTGCTTTGTACACCTCTGGCATCATAACTTGCAGGAGCTGTTTTTGCCTGGTTTTTCATTGCAGGAACAACTTTCACCTGTCGAAATCTTGAGCACGGTATAAAGAGGACAAAATCCTATAAACGCGGTTAAAAGCGGGACAAGTCCAACAGCTCCCCACCACGATTGATTGATGACACCTAAGACAATAACGGCAGTTCCGATAACAATCCTGATTATTTTATCTGTTTGTCCTACATTTTTCTGCATGTGTTCTCTCTTGTTTAACGGTGAGTGAAATAGGGGATAAAAAAATAGGGTTTATTCGATTAATAATACAACTTTGCGCATTGATAAACAATTGATATATCATGGCGTGCTATTAATAAGTGAGTTACCTCTCAAGAGTATAAAGTGCATAAAAAGTATATTAACAATTGTATAAAAAACGGCATTTTATTGAGCTGAATTATTCACAATTGTTACTCAAAATTCATTATCTATACACCTGTTCAATTCTTAAAAAGTTCTTAAATATGCAAAGAAAATCATATTAACATAATATTATTATAATAGCTTAAAATATTTATAATAAATGTGTTATGAAACTATTATATTTAAAAAAACCTCTTGCATCAATCAATTATTTAGTCTTGTATTGATTATTTTACTACATTTATAAGAGAGAAGAAAAGTTTTAATTAATGCAATGATTTCTAGCTATGAAACGATTATTGTTGATAATGAGTATGGGATTGATGTTCAATTCTGCAGCACAAGCAGCAACAGGCAGTGGAGATGGTAAAGCTATTTTTGACAAAAACTGCAGTGTCTGCCATTCCATAATGCCGCCGCCAAAAAACGCACCACCGATTACCCCCCTCGCTTCACGATACCATCAGAAATTCACAACAAAAAAAGATGGGGTCAATCACCTTGTTGCTTACCTGAAAGCACCGGAAAAGAACAAGGCAATAGATCCTCAAGCCATTACGAGATTCGGCATTATGCCTGCTCTCAAACTGCCAGATTCAGAACTGAGAACTGTAGCTGAATGGGTATGGGATCAGTACAACCCGAATATGGGGATGGGTCGAGGAATGGGCATGGGCCAAGGCCGGGGAATGAACCAGTAACCGAGCTTTTAGAACGTACCTTGAACCCATGAAAAGATTATTGTTTATCACTATAGTGCTGTTCAGTCCTGCAGCAATTTCAGCGAAAAGCACTGAACAGCACGCAAGTTTTGACCATAGCAGGCTGAGTGCTTCAGCGCAGTGCATACGATGCCATAGACGTGACCAGCCAGATGATAAGCTGCATGGCCAGTCGAAAGCAAACTGCTCAACATGCCACACGACCAGGCAATGGACACCAACAATCACTGAGCCATGAAAAAAGCATTCAGTTGGAGGGTTTTTATAAGCTTCGGGCTTTTCATTGCCGTGCTCGTGATGCTGGTGTCGGGGGTGATCCTTTATATCTCTCCTCCCGGAAGGGTTGCCAACTGGACTGACTGGCGATTGATCGGTCTGACAAAAAGGGGATGGCAGCACCAACATATTATCTTCGGGTTTGCCTTTTTAATCCTTTCACTGTTTCACCTGTTTGTTATTAACTGGAAAGCGTTTTTCTCCTACCTGAAATCAAAGACAGCCGAGGGAGTGAAAAGCCCCGCGGAACTGCTCTCCATCATCACGCTTTCCGCCTTGTTCGGCATAGGAACATATTATGGTATCCAACCCTTCTCGGCAGTCATCAAGTTTGGCGATGCCATTTCAGGCTCATGGGAGCGTCAGGAAAAGCAGGCTCCGGTTCCACATGCAGAGCTCATGACCCTTACGCAACTTGCAGAGCAGCCAGAACTTGGCGGTGATGCCGCAGCCTTAAAAGCAAAACTGGAAAAGGCAGGATTAAAGGTCGCTTCCGTGGAACAAACTCTTGCTGAAATAGCAAGCCTGAATGGCAAGACAGCTGAAGAGGTCTATGCATTTATTGCGCCGGAGAAAACCGGAAGGCATAACATAAAGGGGCAGGGTTTCGGGAAAAAAACCTTGCAGGACATAGCCGACGAGGGCGGGGTTGCGGCGACTTCACTGCAGCTTGCACTGAAGCAGAAAGGCATTGAAGCAAAACTTGATGCTCCGTTAAAATCTATCGCTGAAAACAACAAGATTGAAATGAGCGAGCTACGACAAATACTTGAAACAATGATCAGCAGGTAAATTTTTAATGGCGACAGCCTTATCGCTGTGCTCGAATAGTTCTGTCATTTTCCGGATTTGACTTTTCCCTATGGCTTTTTCATCCCTGCAGCAGCGGGTTACTTTGACTTTCTGCTGAAAAGCTGCTTCAGCCATGATCCGGATTTTTGTTTTACCTCACTTTTGACTGGAAGCCCTTCTTTTTCCCATCGGGCAATCCCTTGCTGCATATTGACTACTTTGCTGTATCCCTGGTTTATCAGAAAACGAGTAGCCATCGATCCACGGCTGCCAACGTGACAGGCTATAATTACCTTGCGGTTAACAGGAATTTCCTGGTAGCGTTTGTTTAACTCGCTTACAGGAATCAGCATGATATCGGGAACATCAAATGATTTCTTTGCTACCTCTTTTGGTTGACGGACATCAACGAGCAATGCCCCTTTTTTAATCATTGCGAGGGCTTTCGTGGGGCTAACTTCCTGGGGTTGGTTCATGGTAAATAGCGTTGGTGATGAATTTATCTCTTGCATTATTATAGTTTTTTTTGTTTAATATACCAATAGGGGGTATAGGTATTTCCTTGTTTATTAATACTACGATAATGGTTACAACCGTTGATTCTATGAAAGATGTGATTCTGAGGCTGAAAAGGGTGGCTGGTCAGGTTGAGGGATTGACAAGGATGATTGAAAGGGATGAGGGGTGTTCCCAGATTATTACTCAGTTTCAGGCAGCAAAAGCAGCTCTTGACAATACATTTTCGTTAGTACTCCAGCGGAACCTGAAGGAGTGCGTCAATCATGACGACTCGAGAAGTGTTGAAAAGATTTTAAAACTCATTACAAAACAGTAGCACACCATGAAGGTCTATAAAGTATTGCTCGGTTTTTGTGTGGCGGGGTCACTGAGCTCGCCGCTTCAGGCTCAAGCCGGTGAAACAACCATAAAGCTTTCTCTTTCTGACGCCATCTCCATGGCTCGTCAGAACAATTCTTCCATTAAGGCTTCCCGGAGCAGGGTTGATCAGGCTGAGGCGAGGGTGGTTCAGAGTCGTCAGTCGTCGTTACCGAAAGTAACCCTGTCTGAGACTCTTATGGTGACAAACGATCCGGGAGCGGCGCTGGTGTTCAAGCTGCAGCAGAGCAGTATTCAGTCGAGTGATTTTCTGCCTGACAAGCTGAATAATCCCAATGTCATCAACGATTTCAATACCTCTCTTCAGGTTATGCAGCCCGTTTACAATGCTGATGCTGCAAT
Organism: uncultured Chlorobiaceae bacterium; assembly: GCA_903869365.1. Taxonomy (GTDB): domain Bacteria; phylum Bacteroidota; class Chlorobiia; order Chlorobiales; family Chlorobiaceae; genus Chlorobium. The sequence goes on along the minus strand of CAIPYV010000033.1, from coordinate 3,815 downwards.
AGGCCGGACCATTGCGTTGACTGCAAAAAAAGCAGAGGAGCATATCGCAGTCAGGACGGAGGAGACCATCGGGTTTCAGGTCAGTAAAGTCTATTACGGACTTATCCTTGCCCGGAAAAATATAGAGGCTGTCGAGCAATCCATAAAAACCATGCAGGGGCATAGCAACGAGGCAGCGAAAGCTTTTAGTGTTGGCTTGATGACAAAATCCGACAAGCTGTCAACAGAGGTAAGGCTTGCTGAGCTGCAGGAGCAGAAGCTGATGCTGCACGATGCGGTAAAAGATGCGACCGATGCCCTCAAAGTGATGCTGCATCTCGATTCCGGGGTAACTCTTGTTCCGACCGGTGATCTGATGGTGGAGGGTGTGTTGCCAGGTGGCGGTGATCAATCGGTGCTGGAAAACAGATCAGATCTCAAGGCTCTTGAAACTGGCAGGCAGATTGCGGGTTTCCAGGCGGATATGGCCCGTGCATCAAGACATCCCCGTGTGAATGCATTTCTGCAGACCAATCTGCACAGTGACAATATTTTCAGTGGCGGTTCAAGCTGGGCGATGGGTTTGAATATGCAGTGGAATATTTTTGATGGGATGGCTTCGGCTGGTCGTATTCAGGAAGCGAAAGCCCAGGAGCGTGAAGCGATGTTCAACTATGAAAACGCCAGGAGCAACAGCATTGCGGAAGTGGATAAATCAATACGGTCGATGAGAACGGCTAAAGCCAGAATTGCGGTTGCCCAGAAGTCAATTGAAGAGGGTAAAGTAAGCCTTGATTACATAGGGGCTCAGTATAAAACGGGTATGGCGATGACGTTTGAGCTGTTGATGAGGGAGCAGGCGCATACTTATGCGAAGATGCGGTTGAACCAGGCGAAGTATGATTTCTGCGTGGCAAAAAGTGAGCTCGCATATTATCAGGGAAATTAGAGGATTTAAGATCTTTAATGAAGGGGTAACTGTTAAAAAAAGTCCGCTTGTGACTAAGGGAGGTTCAGAAGATATGAATGAAGGTATTGCCGGTAAACTTGCAAAACAGTTTATCAATTCGAAGATTACGCCGCTTTTGATGGTGGCTGCTCTCCTTGTAGGAATCATGGCGACGTTTATGACGCCAAGAGAGGAGGAACCACAGATTGTAGTGCCCATGGTTGATCTGTTTATCCCTTTTCCTGGTGCGCCACCTGCCGAGATTGAGGCTCGGGTTGCCAAGCCGATTGAGAGGACGCTGACTGAAATTCCCGGCGTTGATTATGTCTATTCAACATCTATGCCTGATGTTGCCTTGGTGACAGTTCGCTATAAAGTAGGAGAGGATGCGGAGAAGAGCATGGTCAAGCTCTGGTCTACTCTGATGAAAAACATGGACAAGATGCCTCAAGGTGTCCAGTTTCCGTTGATGAAGAAGGTCTCTATTGACGATGTTCCTGTGCTTAATCTCACCTTCTGGAGCAAGAGTAACGATCCATATCAAATAAGGAAAGCTGCCGTTGCGGTTGCCGATGAATTGAAAAAAATAAAAAATATCGGTGATGTTGAGATTAAGGGTGGATTGAAACGTCAGATAAGGATTGTTCTTGACAGGCAAAAGCTCCAGAAGTACAACGTTAGCCCGCTGCAGATTACTCATCAAGTACAGATGGCAAACAGTCAGATGACATCCGGTGATTTGAAGCAGGTGAACCAGGAGATTGTTGTCCGAACAGGAAAGTTTCTGGAGAGTGCCAATGATGTTGGTAATATTGTCGTGGCTATCTACGGTGCGTCGCCTGTGTATCTGCGTGATGTTGCCAGTGTGGTTGATGGGCCTGAAGAGATCAATAACTACAACTTTTTCGGATGGGCTGCAGCTGCTCCCAAAGGTTCAGTTTCGGGAGAGTACCCTGCGGTGACCCTTACTGTTGCCAAGCGGAAAGGTGGCGATGCGTCTCTGCTTGCCGACAAGGTTATGGCAAGGGTTGCTGGTCTGAGGGAGACCGTTGTTCCTGCTGACATCACGGTGACTGAAACAAGGAATTACGGGGCGACAGCATCAGAAAAGGTCATGACCCTTCTTGAACATTTGCTTATGGCCGTTGTGGCAGTAACAATTGTTGTCGGATTTTTCCTTGGATGGAGGGGTTCGCTTGTGGTTTTGGCTTCGGTGCCGATCACCTTTGCGCTGACGCTGCTGATCTATTACCTGCTGGACTATTCGCTCAACAGGGTGACGCTCTTTGCCTTGATTTTTGTTACCGGTATTGTTGTTGATGATTCCATTATCATTGCTGAAAACATCCACCGTCATTTTGCCATGAAGCGTCAGCCGAAACTGCAGGCGGCTATTACGGCGATCAATGAGGTGGGGAATCCGACGATTCTGGCGACCTTTACGGTTATTGCGGCGGTGCTGCCGATGGTGTTTGTGTCGGGTCTGATGGGGCCGTATATGAGTCCGATGCCGATTGGTGCTTCGCTTGCGATGATTTTTTCGCTGCTGGTTGCGCTGATTGCGACGCCCTGGCTTTCGTTCCGCCTGCTGAAGTCGGAGAGTGGCCACACGGAGGAGTATGATGTGACCAAGACGGGGTATTACAAGTTTTTCAGGACGATTCTGACGCCGTTTATTGAAAGCCCGGTTAAACGGTGGCTGGCTTTCGGTGTTGTTGGTTTAATGCTGGCCGGTGCGATTGCGATGGTGCCGCTGAAGGCTGTGCAGATGAAGATGCTGCCGTTTGATAACAAGAATGAGTTTCAGGTGATTCTGGATATGCCGGAGGGTAGTTCGCTGGAGCAGACGGCGGGTGTGGCAAGGGAGATTGCGGCTTATCTGAAAACCGTTCCGGAGGTGAGCAGCTATCAGTACTATGTGGGGACGAATGCGCCGATCAATTTCAATGGTCTGGTGCGTCACTACTATTTGCGTCAGAAGGCGAATATGGCTGATATTCAGGTGAATCTGGTGCATAAGGGTGAGCGTGTGGCGCAGAGCCACGATATTGCCAGGCGGGTCCGTGCGGGTGTGCAGCGGATTGCGGTGCGGTACCGCGGGAACGCGAAGATTGTGGAGATTCCGCCCGGGCCTCCGGTGATGTCGACGCTGGTTGCTGAAATTTATGGGCCGTCGCAGGGTGAGCAGATTGCGCTTGCGGCCCAGGTGAAGCAGGTGTTTAAGGAGACGCCTGGTGTGGTGGATGTTGACTGGGTGGTTGAGGCTGACCAGAAGGTGTACAATCTGGTTGTCGATAAAGAGCGTGCGGCTTTCAGGGGTGTCAGTGCCGAACAGATTGCCCAGACGCTGCGCATGTCGCTTGCGGGTATGGATGTGGGGCTGATTCATACGGCAAATGATTTTGATCCGGTAACCATTCAGGTTCGGTTGCCAAAGTCTGACAGAACAACGCTGCATGATCTTACCGGTATTTTTGTGCAGTCACAGGGTATGGGCAGTTTGACAACACGATTGCGTGCCGGTGAAATGATTCCACTGTCGGAGCTGGTGAAGGTTGAGGAGAAAATTCAGGATAAGAGCATTTTTCATAAGGATCTTCGCAGGGTAGTGTATGTGACGGCGGATGTTGCCGGTGCGACGGAGAGTCCGGTCTATGCGATGCTCGACATGGATAAAAAAATACAGAAGATCAAGCTTCCTGCCGGGTATTCAATTAATCCGCTCTATACGGCAGTTCCAACATCGGAGGATCAGCTTTCTATGAAGTGGGACGGGGAGTGGCAGATTACGTTTGAGGTCTTCCGCGATTTGGGTACGGCGTTTGCGGTGGTGCTTGTCATTATTTACCTGCTGATTATCGGGTGGTTCCAGTCCTTCAAGACGCCG
>CAIPYV010000032.1 GCA_903869365.1 uncultured Chlorobiaceae bacterium | reverse complement strand
GGAACGATTGTCCCAAAGGCTAAAGGAGTCGTGTTCGTCAGAGCGATCGGAGTAAGAATTGTTGCTGAGGCATTAGCTGTTGCTGTGTTTGATGCTGCGGCCTTTGCTTCACTTACAAAAAGAAGCAGAGCAGCTGTGCATGAGAGGGCAATAATTTTGTTTTTCATGAGTTCGATCTTTTGAATTAAGTGATACGTAGTGCTTTCATACATCAAGTTGGCCAAACATATTTCTAATAATAAATCATCAATTATCGTGCCAATCACAAGCTCTAACTATCGAAGAAACGAAAGGGTCATGCTTGATAAGCTATATCATATCTATCATTATTTATGTTAGTTAATAGATCTTATTCGTTCTTCTTGAATATTTATTTAATAGGTGTCTCCGAATGCAAAACGTTATAGACAAATAACCTTAAACTGCCTCAACATGTCTCATATACATACAATGTAACTTGTAATACCATGTTACTTTTGTTAAAAAAGAGTAGCATTGGAGTGCTATATCGGAGGGTACTTCGGAATGACAGGGTGAAGGTTAAGATGTGGGGGAATGAGTGGGTGGTTTTTCTGTTAAAATCAATAATAAAATGGTAATGTGTTGTACAGTGTTCTATGATGGGTAATTCAGGTTAGTATGAGGAAATTTAGTCATGATTGCGAAGAAAATAGCACCACTTCATCCAGGAACTGTTCTGCTTGAGGAGTACATCACTCCTATGAACCTTACTGAAAAGAGAATTGCTGAGGATATTCAGATTCCGGTATGGCGTATCAATGATATTATCGCTGGCAAACGGAGCATAACAGCTGAAACCGCTCTGCGTCTGGGACGTTATTTCGGCACCCCTGCCCATTTCTGGTTTGGGTTGCAGATGGATTACGACCTTCAAGTTGCTCTCAATCGTGAGGGGGTGAATATCGAACGGGATATCAAGGCTTATGATGAATCAAGATTGTAAGCTTTTCACTTGTTGTCGATAGCGTCGGAGTCGGCTTTCTGATTATCAATCTGCTCGGGAAATGGGGGGTTGGAGATGTTTTTTCAGCATTTTTGCTTTGACGTTATGTTTAAGGACAAACGCCATATACAGGACAACAAGAAGGTTGATGACAACCAGCCCGATTTTGAACCATGTCAACCCTTTTGCCAGTTCGAAGAGTTCAATTGGAAGGTAGACGCATCCGCTGACAAGAGCAAACCATTCAGCCCATCGCCTCGCAAACCAAAGACCATAGGACTCAACGAAGCGCATGAGCGAATAGAGGAGTGCAAAAAGGAGAATATAATGTATCCGCTTATTGGTCAGATGTCCGGCTACTTCGATAATAATTTTTGAGAATACATGTGCAGGATTGAGATGCAAATGCTTTACCAGTTGGTCTGCCGAAGCCTTGATCTTCTCATGGGTCATAAAAAATACACCAAGCCCGGCAAACAGCACAAGAAAACCCTTCAATGCTTCAAATATCGCTACAGCTTTGAGAACACGTATCATCTTAAAGTTCAGTTCCATTCTCTTGGGATTTGTTTTTGAAAAACAACGATAATGTAAAGAAAAAATGACCGTAACAGCCGGCAAAGCTTTTGTTTGAGAATTTCTTTTTCTTACATTGACACTTCAAGAAACGGCGAAGTGGCCGAGTGGTTAGGCAGAGGTCTGCAAAACCTTGTACAGCGGTTCGAATCCGCTCTTCGCCTCCTGTAATAAAAAGCCTGCTTAACGCAGGCTTTTTTGTTTATTGAAATCTTTTCAAGGCTCCCCTTCTATCCTATTTTTGCCGCACCGGAGATGATCGCTTTGACCAGATTATCAATTGCCGCATCTTCAATCAGAACGGGAATATTGAGGCAGATACTGCTGCGAAGCATCATACCTGTTCTTGGCCAGAGCGCTTCAAGGTCGGCAGTGCTGTAACGGTCGTACTCGCCAAGCAGATGTCCCCATACTCCTGCATAATGCCAGTCAAGCGCCTCGGGCAGGATTTTAGTGCCAAAACCGTGCTCGGTCAGGTGGGCTTCGAACTGGAGTGCAGCTTCGCGATTTTTGACTCTGAAAATCAGGGTATCGCCCTGTGAACCGGCTTCATCACTGAATGGTCTCAGTATGATGTTATCAAGATGTCGGATTGCATCCTTGATTTTACGCTTGTTCTCTTTTGCTTTTGAAAGAATGGTGTCAATTTTGGAAAGCTGGGCAAGACCGATTGCTGCTGTCACTTCGCTGATGCGCAAATTGAGACCTTTCGAGCGCCTGGGATCTTTGCCCCTCGGCAGACCGGGCTGGTGCATGTGGCCGTGATCGGAAAATTCAGCGGCACGATCGTAGATATCTTTGTCGTCGGTGACAATGATTCCGCCTTCGCCGGTATGGAGTGTTTTGCCTGCATCAAATGAGAATGAGGCCACACTGCCGAAGGTGCCAAGCTTCTGGCCCTTGTATGATGCGCCAAGTGCCTGGGCGGCATCCTCGATGAGGATCAGGTTGTGCTTTTTGCAGATTTTGGAGAGTTCATCCATTTTCGGCGATGCCCACATCGGAATGGCAACAACAGCTTTGGTTGACGGTGTAATGGCTTTTTCAACTTCATTTGGGTCGAGATGATAGGTTTCATCAAGTTCAACTGGCACCGGCACTGCGCCCAATGCGCTGATGGCCTCCACCGGTGCGATAAATGTCCATGCCGTTGTAATAACCTCGTCACCGGGGCCGATACCTGCACCGGCAAGGGCGCAATGAATGGCTGCTGTGCCCGATGAGACTGCATGGGCGTACTTCACCCCTATCCATGCTGCAAATTTTTCCTCAAACTCCCGCGCTTTGTAATTGCCTCCGCCGTAACGATAGAGATTGACCTTCTCTCTGCTGAAAAGTTCCTGTATTTCGGCCAGCTCTTCCCGACCGATGAGTTCTGCACCCGCCATAATATGTCCTGTTCTTTTTTAAGTTAATTGGAAAACAACGGCCCTTGCCGATTCTTCTGTAAACTCAACGGGATTGCCTGAAAATGATCCTTTCAGAGCTTCCGATGCGTTGTGTGCAAATTCTGCAGCATTACCCTTCCCGTAGCCATAAGGGGTCAAGGTTGGTATCTTAAGCTGGTTATAGAGTTCATTCATCTCTTCAAGCAGTTCGGCGGTAGCCTCTTTTGGCGAGGGTGATGAACGCATTGGGTTAAGCAGTGCGTATTTTTCATAGCCATGGATATGGTTGTAGCGCATGACCTCCTTGAGAAAGATTGCGCCTGCAAGACCGTGCGGTACGCGATGCTTGACACCGAGGTAGTAGGCAAAACCGTTCGTCGGTCCGTCTCCGGAGTTCATCAGCGCTATCGTACCGCAAACACTGCCGATGGCAAGATCAAGCCTCGATTCTGCCCGGTCGAGCTGGTTCTGCTGCAAGGCGTAGAAGGTCCGCTGAAATCCCTCGACGGAAAAAATTCGACTCAGCGCCGTATGCTTGATCGAACCGAAGCTGTCTACGCAGTGTACAAGACTGTCCATAGCTGAGGCTATAACACTTTCAATCGGAGCGGTCATGGAGAGCTGAGGGTCGATAACTGCTTTTTTTGGAAAGTTTTTTTTGCTGTTGATACCAAGTTTGCGCCCTTCAGCCTCGTCAATAAAAACGGCATTAAAGCTTACCTCGGCTCCACTGCCCAAAAGCGACGGGACAGTAACAAGGGGCAGGGGATCATTCACGCCTGTAGGAAATCCTTTGAGCGACAGTGCCGGAACGTTGTTGGTCATAAGCAGAGCCACCCCTTTGCCGAGGTCAAGGGTACTGCCGCCGCCTATGGCAACGATGGCATCTGGTGGATTGCTCCGAAAAAATTCAGCTACATTTTCCAGATGGGCATAGGTCGGCTCACCGCCAAATTCGTTGCAATATACCACGGAGTTGACATACCCGGAGGTAAGGTTCTTCAATACATCCTGAAAATAGAGGCTGCCTGCAACATTGGTATCGTAGATTATACCGGGTTTCTTAACTCCCAATTGAGCTACATGCTGATGCAGGTTCAGTGCTTCATTGACACCGATAACAAGATCGGTGGATAAAAAGAAATTCATAACAAGAGTGATCTAAGTGTTTGGTTGGTTCACACCCTGAGCCGCCAGGTTTTTTTTATTCAAGTAATACTCAATTAAATCTATTTCCTCAAGAGTATCAATCTCCCAGGTCTGCCAAAACTCCATTTCATAGATTGAGAGCGATTCGCCTATTCTGTTGCCAAAAGCTGTAAGCGTTTCTGGTTTGAAGATATAGATAGAACCATTTTCGATGAACTGCGTCGGGCGGTCTTGGCGCATGCCGCGATTGTGGTAATCAAAGTTGACGCTTTTCCAGCCCCCCTCTCTTGATTCCCACAAGGTAAGATCGTCGGCTTTGGTAACTGAAATCAGCGAATCGGCTCCTTCGCGTTGAAACACCTCTACTGCCCGATCGATGTCTCCGGGTTTTCGTAATGGGGATGTTGCCTGAAGAAAAACAATAATGTCGAGCGGTATTAGGTAGTCACGCTCGATAATTCCGACGGCATGCTGGATTGCCGATTCGGAGGTTGCCTTGTCGCCTGAGAGTTCCGGTGGACGATGAATCACCTCTGCCCCGTACTCTGTGGCAACTGCAGCTATCGCTTGATCGTCAGTGGTGACAAATACCCGTTCGATGCTGCTGGAGGCCAAGGCCTGCAGAATGGTCCAGGCAAGCAGGGGCTTTCCTGCCACAGGGTAGATATTCTTGTTTTTCAGGCCCTTCGACCCGCCTCTTGCGGGTATGACTGCTACGGTATGCATAGGAAATAGTTACTTTTTGGTTCAGCCTTCAATGACCTGGCGGCAGACGTCAGCGATCTTTTTTGCTGCGGACTTATTCTGTAAGGGGGTAAGTGATTTTAACTCTTCGGGAGATAAACCGCAATGGACAACTTTGTTCAGAGCGGATCCTACAAAAATGGTGGATGAAAACTGAGCTATCAGCATACAGGAGTTTGCTATCATCTCTTCGGTCTTCCCTTCACTGAAAACAAGAGTATCTGGGGCGTAGAGTTCGATTTCCCTTTTTGCCCTTGCAGCATTTTCATTGGGGTGCAGCTTGAACAGAAGCTGACGGCCTTCGGCCATGGCAAGATATTTCCTGATATTTTTTATACGATTTTCGTAAATAAACGTTTCCCGGTTGTCGGATGTACAGACAAGAACGTAATCGTGATAGTTAAAGTCGTTTTGTAAATACTGCTCGCAGTTGTCAAAGTTCGGGATGCTGGTAACCTCAATTTTGGCGGGATTGACTCCTTTGCGAATAAAGAGTTCTCGGTAGCCTTCACTTGCAACGCAGAACTTCTGGTAGGAATCAGATAACCCTGTAGTGGCTGTACCGGCAATCCATCGGGGAATCCACTGAATGCTCCTTGCGAGATGGTAGAGCAGGGTTTCTGGTTCGGTCATTCCTTCCTGAACCAGTACAATTTTTCTGTCCTGAATGTGTTTCGGTACAATAAGATCGGTGCAGGTCACCACAAGATCATAAGTATGCTGAATTCCGCCAAGATCGAGCTTCAAACCGTTTGAGCGAAGATATTCGAGGGTGCGTTCGGAGCGTTTGCGGCCCATAATCGTAAACTCAAGCAGCCCGCGCTCACTCGCTGCACCGAGGATACCGTCGCTAAAAAATGGTGAAAAATACTGCTCATATTCGGTCAGCCACCCGGCAATCTGATGCATCTGGGTTGTCTGATTCATCGAACCGCAAATAAATAAAATCTTTTTCTTCATAACTCTCCGTTAGCGGTTCCTTGTGGCATCACGGAGATGCACTCCTGATAAAACCATGACTCCATATCCGACGGCATACCAAAGGAGCTCCTTAAAGCGCCTCAAGAGCACAAATGCAGCTCCGTAGGCAAGAAAGTCCTGCAAGCCAAGGGCGTGAAAAAATGCCATGTAACCAAGATCCTGCACCCCGAGTCCTGAAGGAATGAAGAAAAACAACCCGCGGAGTATGGTAATGGAGGTGTCTATGGCAAGTACCTGAAAAAAGGAGACGGGTACCCCAAGCAGGGTCAAGATAATATAGCTCTCTGTAGCAAGCGTGAACCAGGCAAGGATATAGAAGAGTAGAACCATAAAGAGCCTTCCTGTAAATGGCCCTTTATAACTTTTGAGTTGTTCATCAGTATCGTGAAACCCGGATTCCATTGCTATAAGCCATGCCTTGATTCTCTTGAACGGAATTCGCATCAGGAAACCGTGCAGATTACGGGCAGCTTTTCCGTTGAGCAGAAGCATGAGAAAGAGAAGAAAAGAGAGAAACACAACTGTTCCTGTGGCTACCATAATATAGCCAAGTCCCTGGAAACCAAGCATCTGAACGGAGGCTTTTTGCAGAAGTGCAAAACCTGCAATGGCACCGATAAGTGTATAGAGTCCCTGAGCTACACCAAGCATGAGTTTGCGGATTGCCACACTTGCTACTCCAGCGGGAAGCGGAATCTTCATAAATCGATAACAGAGGTATGGACGCAGGGGCTCCCCGACAGCTACTCCCGCCGGCAAGGTCATGGAAACGGTTTCTGTTATGACCTGTATTTTAAGAAGCTTGAAAAACGGTATTGCGGTTATGCTTCGAGGAAAGAGTTTCATCCAGGTGAACGTTTCGAGAAGATGAAGCGCCAAATAGGGAAGAAGAATAAGTGCCGATGAAAAACCGATCTTCGAAATCCGTCCTATCGCAGATCGAAGGTCAATCTGGCTGAAAAGATAGACAATAAGAATAATACCGAGAAATAGCCCGGCATATCCAGTCCATGAAGAACCGGATTGTTGTTTTTTCTGCATGAAAAATCAGGAAACCAAGGTAAAAAAAATTAAAGCTCCAGAGATAAGCTGGAGCCCGCAGGTTGCAATATAAAAAATCCTGATTTAACGCCTTTGATGTTTTTGTTCTATGGTCGGTTTTTATTATTATGATTGAAAATTGAAAAAAAACAAATAAAAAACATTATGAAAATACGTAAAAATTTATCGAGAACACTCTTAATTCCAGGCATGCTCTTTCTGGGCGCATGCGGCTGTAACAAAAGTGTGGTTGTAGCGCCGACGTTTGTTCCGCCTCCGCCGCCTCCAGTTATCCACTATTCTCTCGGTGATGTGTTTTTTGATTTTGATAAATCAGAACTCCGCACGGATGCTGTGGCGCAGTTGAAAACCAATGCCAACTGGTTAGGTGAACAGGCAGGAAGAAAGGTGATCATCGAAGGTCACTGTGACGAAAGAGGTACCAATGAGTATAATCTTGCTCTTGGTGAGCGTCGTGCCAACAGTGCAAAAGATTACATTGTGAATCTGGGGGTAGAACCTGCCCGTCTTAAAACCGTCAGCTATGGTGAAGAAAAACCGTTTGCTCAGGGCCATAACGAAGAGGCATGGGCACAGAACAGAAGGGCTCATTTCGTTGCTGAATAGCAGGATGCTTTCTTGAAGACTCATCGTATTTCAAGGCAGCCTCCCTGAAAAAGAGGTTGCCTTGTTTTGATTTACGTTTCATCCACTTTCACCTCATTTTTCCAGTGACTCGGCTTTAAGGGAGCCGACGCGGGTTGTGACCCCATCTTTTGAACCTTGGAGCAATTCCTGGTTATCTTTATCCTAAACTGAGCTATTCGAAAAACGGTACCTCTTTCAAGGACAGAAATACAAAAAAGAAAGGCAACAAAGCAAAATTATAGCTTTACAGCTTTCATAATCTGGATTT
>CAIPYV010000031.1 GCA_903869365.1 uncultured Chlorobiaceae bacterium | reverse complement strand
GGTAAAAGAGGGGCAGCGCCTTTCCGCTGCATGAACAGGTCAGGTTATCAACTTAAACTCAGCTTTTTTTTGTCTACCGGCTGGGGTCCACTTCACACATCAAACCTTCGCTATCAAGAAACGTCTGTCGAGCGCCACTACGCCGAAATGGAAGATTAATGACTCGATCTTCTGCACGCAAACGAAACGATTCGTCCCAAAAGAATTTTTCAATGAATATCTTTGCATGATCTAATGACATGATGGGGCATGGTTAGATTTTTTTTAAGCAGATTGACAGTATAATCTTTAAATAAAAAGCAATATGCAAATTAAGACATTAATTATCAAGGCATAATCAACTCTGCGACAAACTCACAAGTCGATATTTTTTTTCATTGATATTGCTTTATCAAGAGAGACTTTCTTGCCCTTCACGGAGGCAATAGATGAAGCAGAATCGTAAGGAAATATTATTTGTTGAGGGCTCTCTGCTGTGATTATATTCTGCGTAGAGGGCTGCATGAATATCACTGTTGGTTAGTCGACATTAACTAAAAAATAATGTAATAATTTGCAGGATATTTTTCAGTCCTTTCTTAGTTTCTGATGAATTATTCAGGAATAGTAAGAGAGGTAGAAGTGGAACAGTTATTCCATATTACATTATATTATCATTGCATCTTTCTTCCCTTACCGTCGTACAATGACCATCCCAGGCATGGCAAAAAAGCATCAAACCAACAAACCCACTCCCTCTGCAGAGCTGCGCCAGCAAGCCGAAGCACGTCTGCACCAAAACAAACTCAGCACTCAGAACTCAGCACTCAGCACTGTTCTTTCTTCCCCCGAAGAGATGATGCGGTTAATCCACGAACTGGAAGTTCACCATGTCGAACTCGAACTGCAGCAGGAGGAACTGGCCAGCCAGAAGATTGAGCTGGAGAAAAGTCTCGGCAAGTACACGGAGCTCTACGAGTTTGCCCCGGTTGGTTATCTGACCTTAGGCAGAAACAGCAATATTCTGCAGGCTAACCTGACCGCCACCAGACTGCTCGATATTGATCGCACCTTGTTGCTCGGCATGCCGTTTAAAAAAATTGTTGCCGCTGAAGCATCTCAGCTCATTGACGCCATGCTTGAGCATCTGTTCACAAAAAGAGAGCCCGGGAGCTGTGAAGTTAAGCTTCAGGCCTCAGATCACACCGTTCGTTTCTTTCGCCTTGAAGCAGCCGTCAGCGATACAGAGTATGCATGCCGGATTATACTCTCCGATATTACCGCGCAAAAGGTTGCCGAAGAGTGTTTACGCAAAGCCGAAAGGAAATTTCGTTCGATTACCGAGCAAATCGAAGAGGTGGTTGTCGTAACCGACGACAAAGGCGTTATATCCACCGTGTCACTGGTTGCCGAAACCATGTTCGGTTTGTCACGAGAAGAGGTCGTCGGACACTCATTTATCGACTTTATGGCAGATGATGACATACCCGCCGCTCTCGAGGTACTTCACGACACCTTGCTCTGTAAAAAAGCAAAACAGGTTGTCGAATTCAAGCTCAAGCGAAAAAACGGTTCACTGTTTGACGCCGCTCTTCATTTGCAATACTATCAGGATGCCGATGAAATAGGATGTATTTGTCTCATCTGGGATATTACCGAACAAAAAAAAACTAAAACCGAGCAGCAACGATTAAATCGAGCACTCATAGCGACCAACAGTTGCAACCTGGCAGTTATTCACGCTACTCATGAAGTTGAATTGCTCGAAAAAATATGCAGCATCATGGTCGATATCGGTGGCTACCGGATGGCATGGGTCGGCTATCCAGAACATGATGAGGCCAAAAGCATACGACCGGTAGCTCACGCCGGTTTTGAAGATGGTTACCTTGATCAGGCAGGCATATCCTGGGCCGATAATGAACATGGGCAAGGTCCTACAGCAATTGCCATACGCACCGGCCAGAAATACATGCTCCGTGATGTCCGAAAGACCAAACTGTACGACCGGTTACTGGCCGATCCCACACAGCGAGGGTATGCATCCATACTGAGTTTACCCCTGAAAGAGCATCAGGAAGTCTACGGAACCATAACCATATACTCAGAGCTGCAGCATGCCTTTGGTGCAGAAGAGATCGAACTTCTTACAGCACTTGCAGAATCAGTGGCCTATGGCATCACGATGCTGCGAAACCGCGAGGCAAAACAACGCTCAGACGATGAACTCAAGCACAGTGAAAAACGATTCAGAATGTTGTTTGAGGACAATTCAGCCATCATGATCATTTTTGATCCGGAAACAGGTCATCTTGTTGACGCAAACCAGGCAGCAGCAGACTTTTACGGATGGCCGATAGAGGTATTGAAGCACATGAACCTGAATCAGATCAATATCCTTACACCCGCAGAAATCAGGCAAGAGTTGAAAAAATGGGACTCACTGAACAAATGGCATGTATCATTTCCCCACCGCAGAGCCGACGGATCCATTCGTGAAGTAGAAGTATTTGCCAAAAAAATCGAGATCCAGGGCAAAGCGCTCATTTACGACATCATTTACGACATTACCGACCGCAAGCAGCAGGAAATAGCACTGAAACAAAGTGAAGAACGATTCAGAAAGCTCTTCGAGGATCACTCCGCCGTCATGTTGATCATCGACCCCGAGACCATCAACATCCTTGATGCCAATCATGCCGCATCCGTTTTTTATGGATGGAGCATTGACGAGCTGAAGCAGATGAACCTGGAAGAAATTGCCATGATTCCCCGCTCGACTCTGGCGGCTAATATTAAAAAAATAACCACAGCAACGCAGAACGAGTTTGTCTTGACCCATCATTGCAAAGACGGCTCCTTGCGAGATGTCGAGGTATTCAGTAACCTCATCGTGATTGAAGGAAAAGCCATTCTCTATTCAATCGTTCACGATATCACCGAACGCATACGAGCAGCAGAAGAGAGCGACCGGCTGAAAACAGCATTCATCGCCAATATGAGCCATGAAATCCGCACCCCCATGAACGGCATCATCGGCTTTTCAGAACTGCTGAACGACCCACAGCTCACCGGAGAAGAGCAGGCCGAGTATACAGCGCTTATTCAACAGAGCGGAGAACGCATGCTCAATCTGGTGAACGATCTCATGGATATCTCCAAAATAGATGCCAGAGAGGTAACACTCCTTGAATCCGAAACATCCGTCAATCAGATCCTGCGAGATCTCCAGGCATTTTTCAAGCTTGAAGCCAACAAGAAAGGATTGCGCCTACGTTGTACCGAAGGCCTCACCGACCCAGAAAGCATCATAACAACCGACAGCGGAAAACTGACCCAGATACTCACCAACCTGATCCAGAATGCCCTGAAATTCACCCTAAAAGGCGGCATAGATATCGGCTACAGCAGAAAAGAACAGATGCTTGAGTTTTATGTCATCGATTCCGGCATAGGCATTCCCGCAGGCAAAAAAGAGAAAATCTTCGAACGCTTCAACCAGGCCGACAACTCATTGACCCGAGCCCACGAAGGATCAGGCCTGGGCTTAAGCATAGCCAAAGCATACATCGAAATGCTCGGCGGCACCATCGCCGTAACATCAGTCGAAGGCGCAGGAAGCAACTTCACCTTCACACTCCCCTATAACCCCAAAAAGGAGCAGCAAGCTCAAAGTAATAAGTACAAAGCACTCAGCACTCAGGACTCAGCACTCACTACTATTTTAATCGTTGAAGACGATCCAACAAGCACACTCCTGCTTCAACGAAACCTGAAAGGCCAGAACCTCACCATCCTCTGTGCCGAAAACGGATGGGAAGCAGTAGAACTCGTTGAGCATCACCCAGAAATCAATCTCGTGCTGATGGACATTAAAATGCCCGTCATGAACGGTTATGAGGCAACAAGGCTTATCAAAGAGCAGCGACCCGACCTCCCCGTCATCGCCCAGTCAGCCTTCACCTCAAATGAGGAGAGAGAGAAAGCAAGAAAAGCCGGATGCGACAGCTTCATCACCAAACCCATCAACAAAACCGAGCTCCTCGAACTGATAACCAAGCAGCTCCACCCATAGCGGTCGACCATAACTCAATGCAAGGCAATGCCACAGAAAAAGCACGACCATAACCCAGCAGCCCGACAGGACGTAAGGTCACAGGCCGAACAACGCCTCAAGCAAAAATACCTCGACTCCGGACTCCCTGCACTCAGCACTCAGGACTCAGCACTCAGCACCTTATTACCAGAAGAAGCGCTTCGGACAATCCACGAACTCCAGGTTTTTCATATCGAACTTGAAATGCAGCAAGAGGAGCTGGTGCAGTCAAGAGAAGCGCTCGCCCGATCAAAAGCTGAGCTGGAAGAGAGTGTCAACCGATACGCAGAACTCTATGAGTTTGCCCCAATAGGCTATCTGACCCTTGCCCGAGACACCTCCATACTTCAGATCAACCTGACAGCCACAACCATGTTCGGTGTAGAACGATCACTGTTGAAGGGACATCGATTCATCACCTTTCTCAGCGACGAAGATCGACCAGT
Organism: uncultured Chlorobiaceae bacterium; assembly: GCA_903869365.1. Taxonomy (GTDB): domain Bacteria; phylum Bacteroidota; class Chlorobiia; order Chlorobiales; family Chlorobiaceae; genus Chlorobium. The sequence continues at coordinate 21,328 of CAIPYV010000031.1, read as the reverse complement.
CATCGAAACAATGATGGAGACTCTTTACAGCAACCGGGAAAAGCAATCCCATGAGGCCACGCTCCTGCCAGGTTTTTCCGGCCATACCGTTCGTATCGATGCCGTCCTGGGCGATAACGGAACAGAGTGCCGGGTTATTCTGATCGATATTACCGAACGCAAAAAAGCCACAGAAGCAGCCTTGAAACTGGTAGAAGATCGACACAGATACCTCTTTGAGCACATGCTCAACGGCATTGCCTACTGCAAAATCCTCCTCCACGATGGACGCCCCGCTGATTTCATCTACGAACAGGTCAACGCACGTTTCGAAACACTCACCGGCCTTAAAAATGTAGAGGGCAAAAAAGTTTCAGAGCTGATTCCAGGTATTGACGAGCTGCATCCAGAACTTCTTGAAATCTATGGCCGAGTAGCAACAGGCGGACAGCCCGAACGATTTGAGTTTTATCTGGAACCACTGAAAATATGGTTCGATATAGCCGCCTACAGTCTTGAAAAAGATCACTTTGTAGCCATATTCGACAACATTACAGAACGCAAGCTGGCAGACATCGCACTCAAAAAACTCAGTGTTGCCATAGAGCAAAGCCCCGCCATTGTTGTCATGACCGATCCTCTGGGCAATATCGAATACGTCAACCCTGCCTTTACCCAGGTTACAGGATACAGCGCAGAAGAGGCAAAAGGCCAGAATCCCCGCATCCTCAAATCAGGCAACATGCCCCAAGCCGTCTATGAAGATCTCTGGAAAACCATTCTATCCGGCCAAATATGGTATGGAGAGTTGCACAACAAAAAGAAAAACGGAGACCTCTATTGGGATCAGGCAGCTATCTCCGCCATAAGAAACAACGAAAATGTTATCACCAGTTTTGTAGCCGTCAAGGTCGATATCACCGAACAAAAAAGAATAGTACAAGAACTGCTGGTCGCCAAACAAAAAGCCGAAGAGAGTGACCGTTTAAAATCCGCCTTTCTTGCCACCATCACCCACGAGCTGCGAACCCCGTTGAACGGTATTCTCGGCTTTGCCGAACTGCTGACCGAGCCTGAACTCCCGCAAGAAGAGTCCGCCGAATATGTTGACCTCATTCATCAAAGCGGTCAGCGCCTCCTGATGCTCATCAATGAACTCATCGATATCGCACGCATTGAATCAGGAGAGACCCGGGTGCAGCAAGTCATCACCAACGTCAACAAGCTTCTGCGAGATCTGACCACCTTCTTTAAACTTGCCATCAGCAAAAAAGGACTGCGATTAAAGTGCACCACCGAGCTTCCCGACAGCGAAAGCATCATCCAGACCGACAGCGCAAAGCTCACCCAGATACTCACCAACTTAGTCAACAACGCCCTGAAATTCACCTTTACAGGTTGCATCGAAATCGGTTATACCATGCTCAACGGCACCCTTGAGTTTTATGTCAACGATACCGGCATCGGCATACCGTCAACCATGCAAGACAAGATATTTGATCGCTTCATTCAGGTCGATAACCCCTTGACAAGAGGAATGGAAGGCTCCGGGCTTGGCTTGAGCATTACCAAGTCCTATATCGAAATGCTTGGCGGCACCATCCACGTCCACTCCGTTGAAGGCAAGGGCAGCTCCTTCACCTTCACCCTCCCCTACAATCCACCAGCTACTTCCGAGCCAGCCAAAGTCGCTCCAAGCCTCCTGCTGCTCATTGCAGAAGATGACGACATCAACCGCATCCTGCTCAAAAAAATACTGAAAGAAGAAAACATGACCATCCTCTATGCCCATAACGGTCAGGAAGCTGTAGAGCTCGCCAAGCTCCACCCCGAAATCAATCTGGTACTTATGGACATAAAAATGCCACTCTTAAACGGCTACGAAGCAACACGGGAAATCAAAAAACTCCGCTCCGACCTGCCGATTATAGCCCAGACAGCCTATACCGCACCCGAAGACCGTGAAAAAGCCATCGAGGCAGGATGTGACCGCTTTATCAAAAAACCAATCAGCAAAAAAGAGCTTCTTGCTCTGATGCATGAACTACTCTACCGGTAATACTCTAACATACACAAAGTAGAAAGTATAAAGTACTCAGCCTCCCCCTTCGTCTGTGAATACACTTTCAGAAAGCTTCTGAACATGATGCCTGATATCGATCGGCCATGTGGTTACTATCTCATGAAACTTTTCTGGATGTACAGCAAACAACGCTCTTGCTGCCTCCTCAAATCCCGGCAGATCACCAGCTATTGCGGACATGAATCGGTAGACGGCACCTTGTGAAGAACGCAACTGATCCCGATCGCTGTTCATACGCCGAGCTTCCTCAACCAGTTTGCGAAGAGCCACAGATGCGCCTCCAGGTTGACTGTTTAGCCACTCCCAATGCCGCGGCAGTAAGGTAACTTCCCGGGGAATAACCCCCAACCTGGGGCGTCCAGGACCCCGAGGAGTAGTTTCCTGATTGTTTTCTGGTGCTGTGGGATTCCCCAACCTCTTCAGAACATCTTCCATCGTTCCGCGAAAATCCACTTCAACAAGCTCACTGCTTACATCGTCAAAGATCAAAACCGAGAGCGCTTCACCATTATCAATATGCTCTTTAACCTTTTTGATGACCTCTACCAACTTACCTGATGCAATAGAGCGACTGCCATCAAATGCTGTGCAATATTGAATATGTGTCCTGTTCATCTTATTATGTCAGTGGTATTAATATTATCCGGATAATATACGGATAACTTTAACAGGAAAGAAGAGAATTATTTTCCCTTCAACATCGTTCCAATACCAAGACGATCTGCCATATTGGCTTCCGGATCGATTACCGGCCTGATAAGCGGCGAGGCGCAGGTCATCAGGGTGGTGACACCAGGCCCGTGACCAGCTTCCAAGCAATCGCTGTGTATGACTATTCCTATACTGACAGCACCTTTACGATACGCTCTTCCATAACGGTTGTCATGATCCAGCAAAGCTACAAAATCACCGAAACGGATTTTATCGATACCATACTCTTTCACCGTTTCAGCATCGCTGGTCATGATGTCGTAATCTCCTTTTGCCACATGGGCGGAACCTATTCCTGATCCCATACAGACAGCAGGAACAACCGTTGTAACCGGCACTTCCAGCACTCCGCCTGCAACTTCCCGAATATTCATGGCTTTGAGCAAATCAGGATCGAGATTAAAGAGGATAATGTCTGGATAATCCGTGAGCTTGAGACCCTGGCCTTTCCCGCGGATAATGATAGTATCGCTGTAGAGAAGCTTTTCCTTTACTTCACGCACAAAATCAACGATAACATGTTCAGACCCTCCATGATGGCCAAGCACACGGCCTTCTGCTCCTTTGGCTTCTCCAGTTGCGACCGTGGCGACGTTGCCTGCGCAGGAATAGATCTGAAGCCCGACATTCGGATGCTCAAAGGGCTTATTGGTGTCAGCAGTGCAACTCACTCCAGGCTCAATATGATCACCCTGCCAGCCAAAAGCCGGATCTCCAACCTGCACATTCAGAGTAATACCCCCGATCGAAGGAAGAAGAAAGGGAGTCCCGTGATGGTCAACTTCCCAGTTCCCTCTGGTTCTCGGCTGTCCAGGCTGGCACTGCAGTAAAAATTCTACAAGATGCTGTCTATTAGTGTTAAGCATACCTTTACTTTGATTTATGGTTGTCTTGATACATTACCAAGGAGACTATGCATCGAATCCCGGACGAACAAAAGCACGTGCAGCAGGAAAGACCACTTCAAGCGAACGGCGCAGTCGGTCAAGATGCAGAAGAATCGAAAGCGTTTTGTCCTCGTATGCAGGATACTCAGGATAGAGCACACTCCATGCTGCAAGAGAGCGATCAAGTGCTATCAAGGTGATTTTAGCCGTACCGTAAGCATCACTTTGAAGTTCAGGTTGTTCTGCAACAGGGTCCATTCTGCCTTCGATGGCACGGACAATTTTTGGATAGATAAAATACTGATAATGCCTGATAACCTGGAGATGCTCATCAAGAAAAAAAGGATGATCAGTCAACAGTGATACCTCAGCTTCAGAAAGCTCGTCAACAGCCGCAAACCATTCGTTAACCATCCCGGAATAGACCAGAGCTGCAGTAGCACAAGGATGTTCACGAGCGGTACGCTGAAGAGTGTCGAGCGTTTCTGAATACAGTACAGTTTCCTTATGCAAATCTTCAGGGTCAATACCCTGCTGTACCGCCATTTCCCTGAGAAGACGCATGGCTTGAACCAGAGCTTCGCCCATATCCTGCCAAAACCGGGCGTTCAATGCATCAAAATCCCTCAGGGCATCACTGCTCTGTGTTTCTTCGGATTCAATCTGAAACTGAAGGCAGCGCGATGTATAGGCACAACGCTCACACCAGCGGTCGCAATAGTTATAGATGCCAGGAATAAAATCCGGTTCAGCGCCCATTGATTGTTTTTTTTAGTTGTCCCTGCCTTTCCTTCACTACCAGTCGATGCGACCTCTCAGCGATTTGAGATCTGAGCGATTCTCCTTTGTTTCAAGTCGTTTAACTTTTGAACGTAGGGTTGGTTTTGTCCGCCTGCGTTTTTTTGGCACATCAGTCACACTTCCAAGAATCAGCTGAAGCCTGTCAAGAGCGTCTTCTCGATTTTTCTCTCTTGAACGAAAACGCTGTGCTTTAATGACCAGAACACCTTCTCTTGAGAGGCGCTGATCCCTCATTCTGAGCAGACGCTCCTTTATCTCATCCGGCAGAGAAGAGGCTCTGATATCAAAACGCAGATGAACCGCGGTTTCAACCTTATTGACATTCTGTCCTCCTGCTCCCTGAGAACGCATGGCATGCAGCTCAATTTCGGTAACCGGAACAGTCACCGTCTGGTTGATTTTTTTCACATCAGCCATTGTATCTCTCATTATGAAGGTTCTGACTACAAAGCGGCAAGTGCGGTGATTGTTTCAGGCCATGTTTCAAATCTGATGCTTTTTATTCCAACCGCTGCAGCTGAGCTGCAGTTTTCGGGCTTGTCATCGATCAACACAAACTCATGTGCAGGCAATCCTGAATCATTAAGAACATGCTCAAATGCTTCTGGTGAACTTTTCAGAAAGCCATGTTCATAAGAAAGATAGTAACGTTCCCTCTCCCTTAAAAACGAATAATGGCTCAAGAGAAAAGCAAAATGCAGAGGATCGGTATCGCTCATAATCCAAAGCTGATGTTCCCGGCTGAGCGTTTCCACGCCCTCCTCTGCTCCCTCCAACAGTGAAAAGACATTTTGCCAAAGCTCCCTTATTTCGCCATGACTCATGCTTGCTGTCAGCGAATCACGGCCAATCATGCAGAGATAGTCAAGTGGTGCAATAATGCCTTGATCAAATTTGAGTTTCAAATCCCCTTCACAATATTTCCTGGACACTGCCTGCAGGTCCGAAGATGCATCAAGAACAACTCCCCTGCAGAATCGTAAGAAATCTACAGATGCAATCACATTTCCAATATCAAGTAAAATAATGCTCATACTTTATTTTTCATCTGTTCTGAGTTGATCGCCACACGATGACCCTTTCCTCGAAAGAAAAAGCCGCGAGGCTCTGTACCACAAGAGCAAATCGCAGAAACACAAAGGGCGCATGGTTATGCGCCCTTTGTGTTTCTGCCATAGCTGAAACTGTTCGGCTTCTCCAGACAAAGCCTTGTGCGGTTAATCATAACAACCACATTCATAAAAATACGAGAGTGCTGATAACTAATCCGCAGGCAAAGCCGCTCGGACTAAACGGCATGAAGAACCGTTCTATGGTTCGAAAATACTTTAGAGAGGAGTTACATCTTCAGCCTGAAGACCTTTCGCTCCCTGGGTTACTTCCATCAAGACTTTCTGGCCTTCGACAAGTGTTTTGCGACCAGTGCCATTGATAGCACTATGATGCACAAACACATCTTTTCCGCCTTTCTGCTCGATAAAACCGTAACCTTTTTCTTCGTTGAACCATTTAACAGTTCCTTCAACCTGAGTACCCATATCTACCTCTTTTTATTTTTGCCATTTAAATTTGGCGTTACAATGAACGAACCTCGACATGAGGCGCTCAAAAACGAATTTATTTTTCGTAAAATGAATTTACTCACTTTAAGCTAATTCAAAAAGGAAGTTGTGCAGTTTACACCACTTTTTTATTTTTGACAAAAAAAGGAGTGGGCCCTTTTTCAGAGCTTGCAGCTGTCGTAAACCCGATGAAAAACGCTTACTACCTTATTGCCCAGAGCTTGATTTTGCGATCATCGCTTCCACTGGCAATTATTTTTCCGTCAGGAGAGATATCTACCGATTGCACTTCGAGAACATGACCTCGATATGAATGCAGCTGCTTACCTGAGGTTACATCCCAGAGTCGAACTGATTCATCGTTCGCCGCACTGGCAATCTTAGTGCCATCCGGACTGAAACAGACACTACGAACAGCATCTTCATGACCCTCAAACACGGTGATAATTTCGCCACTTGCAGCATTGAGAATCTTTACCTTGGCATCTCGTCCGCAGAAAGCAATAAGCTTATCATCAGGACTAAAGACCAATGCGTGGGAGAGTCTATCATTTGTATTGAAGTTTGCAATATTTTTACCGGTTTCTACATCCCAGATTTTTATGATTGGTTCTTCTCCGCAACTTGCGATTTTTTTACCATCATGGCTGTAAGCAAGACATTCGATATATGATTTATGACCGAGAAGTCTGGAGAGTTCTTTTCCGGTTTCTACATCCCACAGCCTGATTGTTGTATCACGTGAACAGCTCGCAACAATTCTGCTATCCGGACTGAAGGCTACCATCCGGACTGCGGTATCATGACCTTTACAGACGTGCAGGCACTGTCCGGTCGATGCATCCCAGATTCTTACGGTACTGTCGGTGCTTCCACTGGCAAGCCGTCTACCGTCGCGGCTGATATCGATGCATTCAACCCAGGTATCGTGCCCTTTCATGGTTAGCAGCTTTCTGCCGGATTCCACATCCCACAGCATAACCTGTTCATCAAAACTACCGCTGACAAGTTTTTTTCCATCAGCACTGAATTTTACACCTAACACCCTGTCGAGATGACCTTCCATCGTTTTTATCAGATTGACATCTTCAATAACCTTTGGAAGCTTCAATTCAACTTCTTTTTTCCCGAATATGTTCGATAAGAAACCCATAACAATAGTCTTGTTTGAATTGATACTCTTTGACCCTATACAGATCGCCCTGGTTGAAGGCGCTGATTTTAATCGTGCAATTTAAAAAAAAATATCACCTTCCCCGAATCCTGCCTGATATCAGGAAAAATTGTAGTGACGTCCTTTCCATCTGCTGCCCTTACCAAATTTTATTGTAAAAAAAGAGTTACATGCTATGGCAATCAGTATCATCTGGGAGAGAACATGAACAAAGGTTATTGGTAGTGACTGGCGAAACAGCCTTGCAATAATAAGCCTGCAGAGAAGAGCAATGAGAATCTGAAAAAGGGGAATCCAGAACAATGCAAGGTCTGAGTTCCCGACAAGCAGTGAATGGAACAGAAATGCATAGGGTATAACGTAGAGTGCTGCAATGATTGTCACCAGCAGGAAGAGTCCTGGAGTGCTGTAGCCAAGAGCAGCAAAAAGGTTTTTTGAAAACCCTTCCCATATCTCCCTGAAATTATGATACATCCTGCAACTGACTACATCTGAGCCGTTAAAAGCGATAACGCTGCCTCCTGCTTTTTTAACTGCCTTGCAGAGCCAGACATCTTCGACAAGAGCATTTTTTACGGCAGCATGGCCACCAAGAGAGTCATAAAACGAACGGCGAAAAAACATGAACTGACCGTTGGCAAAACTGAAAGCAGGTCTCGGGCTTGTTCGGACAAAACGAATTGGCAGGTAACACATAAGAATAACATGGATAAGCGGCACCACAATCATTTCCCATAATGATTCGAGCTCCTGATGGGGCATAAGGGAAAGCAGGTCTGCTCCTGATCGCTGTATGGCTCCAACGGAGCGACGAAGTGCATCAGGTTCATGCATGGTGTCTGCATCCGTAAAAAGCAACAGCTCACCTTTGGACTGGCGGCTGAGCTGAAAACAAGCCCATGCCTTGCCATGCCATCCAACGGGAAGCGGCTCACCACGAAGTACCCGCAACCGTTCCCCAAACTCTCTGACCAGACTATCCAGCAACTCGGGGGTAGCATCGGTTGAACCGTCATCGAGCACAAGAATCTCATAAGACCCATAGTCCTGCCGCACGAGTGATCGGACACAGCGTTCGATGTTGAGTGCTTCATTGCGGGCAGGTACCATAACTGAAACGAAAGGCCCTGCATGGGGAGCATGCGCTGGCATACAGGGAAAGTCTATCAGGTTTCTCAGCAAAAGCCCTAAAAACAACAGCAATGAAAACAAAACAACTATCTGATACAATAAAAGCATAGGAGCGATAAAAAAGGCCACCCTTACGGGCAGCCTGCAAGTTGAAAAACAGGGATGTAACTCCCTTCAATCAATCAGTTTGTTGATATCATACTCGAAAATGCCCTCAGCCCCGGCTCTTTTCAGTTCTGGAATAAGATGGCGAACAATTTTTTCTGTAACAATAACTTCAAGTGCCACCCATCCTTCTTCGGAAAGATGTGATATGGTCGGCTGACGCAACGCTGGAATAATTGCAATAATTTTATCAAGCGAAGATTTTGGTGCATTCATTTTCAAACCAACCTTCCCCTGAGCGTTAATGGCTCCCTGCAGCAACATGGCCATATTCTCGATCTTCTCGCGCTTCCACGGATCATTCCATGAATTTTTGTTGGCAATCAGTTTTGTATTTGACTCGAGAATAGTATCAACAATCCTCAGCTTGTTTGCCCTGAGAGAAGAGCCTGTTTCAGTCACCTCAACTATGGCATCGGCAAGATCGGGGGGCTTGACTTCAGTGGCTCCCCAACTGAACTCCACCAAAGCGTTGACACCGTTTCTGGCAAGATATTTCTTGGTAATATTGACCACTTCGGTAGCAATATGCTTTCCTTCAAGGTCCTTGACCGATTGTACGGGAGAGTTTTCCGGAACACAAAGCACCCATCGTACCGCTCTCATGGAAGCTTTTGAATAGACAAGATCAGCAACCTCAACGACATCAGCATCAGTTTCGATAATCCAGTCTTTACCGGTCAAACCGACATCAAAAGCACCCAGTTCGACATAGTGAGCCATTTCCTGCGCCCTGATAAGGATGGCTTCCAACTCATCATCATCTATAGAGGGAAAATAGGATCGGCTCTGGACAGAAAAATGAAATCCTGCATGTGCAAAGAGATCGATTGTTGAATCCTGCAGACTTCCTTTCGGCAAACCAAGTTTCAGAACCTTGTTTGAATTACTCATGGCAACAGCTGTCTATAAATTAACGTTATAACTCCTCGAGTTTAAAAAAACCATTTTTGAACACTCCATAAGGCCAATGACCATCAATCCATGATCCAAGATTAACATACCGACGAGGAGAAACAGAAAGCTCTGTTATTCCCTGAACATGATTATGGCCGCAGACAAAATAATCAAACTCGTTTTCAGCCGCCAGAGATTCTGCAAAATTTAACAACCGATCCGTTTCAAAGACACGATCTACTTTTTTATGATCACGACTTAAGCGCGATAAACTTTTCATCAAACTGATAGCAAGATCAGGATGAAACTCCAAAAGAGAGAGATTAAAGCGGTTCCTTACCATACGGGCAAAAAGCTTATAGCCAAGATCTCCTTTCCCAAGGCCATCGCCGTGGGCAATAAGAAATGTGCGACCGTCAATCACCCGTTCATGCATACCGTATATCGTCTTTACCCCAAGCTCATCATCAAAATACCGCCCAAGACAGAAATCATGGTTTCCCGCTACATAAACCACCTCAATGTTATGGCGTACAAGATCAGATAATAAACAAATAAACCGGGAGAACCCCTTTGGAATGACATGACGGAACTCCATCCAGTAATCAAGAATATCGCCAAGCATATAAAGCGAACGACCTTCCGCCTTAATGATGGCAAAAAGCCGTTCGAGGTTGTCCAGTTTGAGCTGCTCGCTTTTTTTGTCCTGCAGTCCTATATGAATGTCGCTGATAAAATAAATGGCCGGCATATCCCCCGTCTTCATGCGTTCATCTCACAAAAAACTGGCTGCGAGAATGACTGCAACAGGTATGGTAATATTATCAACCTCTTTAGGACTGACCCCTTCTGCAATAGTGGCAATAATCGCAATAGTCACAATCTTTCCAGCATCAAACAATTCTGGAACTATGAGCCAGACAAAAAACATCCCGGCAAAAATAGCACCAAGCAGAAATGCAAGACTCCCTTCAACACTTTTATCGCTGAGCACACGATATTTCAATTTACCGTACCGGGTACCGATGATCGGTGCCAGACCATCTCCCCAACCAAGCATAGCCATTGCGAGCACACCGGCAAACTGTTTGTAATAGAGAGTTCCACAGATCATGGCCACAATCACAAAATAGAGCGTCCCTTTGAGCAGTTCACGCTTGTCGCCAGTACGGGTCATGGTTTTCACCGCCTGATCGTCATCTGCGGCGAACAAACCTTTCTGGATCAGCAGCACCGTCCAGACCGCAAACACGGTAATATTAAGATAGTGCGACCAGCCTGCGTCAATAAAAAGCGGAAGAAAAACGATGGCTGAACCGGCACAAATATGGGTAATCTTGCGGCTGATATCCCTTGGAAGCGAGTGATTCGTTACAAGGTAATCCATCAGGGGAGGAACGCTGAACACATAGACAAAGGTCATCAAGGTGACCAGTGCATTATGCCATACAACAGGAAGCGAAAAAAAAGTTGTTTGAAGAGTAGTCATAGCACTATAATGGTTGAAAGATTACGCTATTTCCTGTACAATGAAATTATTATATATCTTTGATGTATTTCAATCCTACCATGCCGGCAACAAGAAGATTGTTGAGTAAAAACAAGATGTTATTTATAACCTGAAACCTGAGAAACGTATTGTGTTCCTGAACGTCACTTTTTCCAATTGCATGTCCAAATCCGTCTTCAACGGCACCTTTCATAAACGATATGCCGCCTTTTGGATCACGTAAAAGCTGAACCTGAATGGAGAGATTGAGGGCCAGGCCGATTAAAACAAATACCGAAGGAATAATAAAGCCCCATGTATATGAAAGGTAGGCAAGAACACCAAAAACAACGTCAATAATCAAAAATGATACAAGAAAGGTATTTCTGGCACCGATCATCACGGTCAAGGACTTGAGTCCACCTTCCTTATCGCCTTCCGCTGATTTGAAATCATTAAGAATGATCAACGCAACAGCCATAAAAAAATTCAGGGTCGCAAGCCATAGTGCTTCAGGACGAATATCTCCGAACAGGGCATTCGCTGATAAAAAGGAAACAAAACCATAGGAAAAGCCAACGGCAGGTGCAGAGGTCAGAATATTTTTTTTCAGCTTGAGTGGTGGCGCAGAATAGATATAGGCAACAAAAAGAGCTGCCATGATTGAAATGACAATAACGAGCCCACGAACTCCTCCGATATGCACTCCGAGAAACACTCCTATCCCCATAGCGAGTAAAAGAGCGACAATACTGTTCCCTAAAGCCTCCATTTCGGTTAAGCGACCTGATGGAATCGGACGGGAAGGTTCATTGACCCTGTCAAGTTCCAGATCAAAATAGTCATTGACTGACTGGCTGAAACCGGTACCAAGTGGACCAAACATCAGAAAAATGGCAAGCAGAAGAAGATAGTCGTGAAGGGTTGGCTGCATGGCCCCAGAAGCCATTACGCCTCCTGCGAGGCAAGGAAAAACGCTGATCCATGTAACAGGATCAAGCAGTTCAAGATGTGCTCTTACTTTATCGATCAACCCAAGTTTTACGGGAACTGACATGCTTTTACTTATCTCCGAAGCCCGAATACGAGCCTTATTGTATAATGGTTTGAAAACGACAATTTACAAATCCAGCGCCAGATAAAAAACTCTTAATAGAAAGAGAACTTATCCTTACGGGTTCAAACAACATGATTGGCAGCATGATCCGGCTTACCAATCAATGTTGCGGAAGTAGCTGACGTTATGAGGACGTTCAAACGTTCCCCTGTCTGGTAATGTTCTCGATCAAAAACAACAACGCGATTGGTGGCTGTGCGTCCCATCAACTGCTGTGAAGATCGTTTGCTTTCTGATTCAGCAAGAACCTCTACAACCGTTCCTACTGCGCCCTGATATAGTTCCTCAGATATTCTGTTCTGCAAGTCAATAATCTCCTGCAACCTACGTTTTTTAACCGGTTCTGGAACATCATCTTCAAGCGTTCTCGCGGCAAGGGTTCCTGGCCTTTCAGAGTAAAAAAACATATAGGCCAAATCAAATCGAACATCCGAAAGCAGTTCAAGCGTCGCCTGATGATCATCCTCCTGCTCACCGCAAAATCCTGCGATAATATCGGTTGTCAGTACAACTCCAGGAATAATCGATCGAATCAAAGCTAATTTTTCCCTGTACTCCTGAATGGTATGTCCGCGGTTCATCAATTCAAGCATTCTCGTTGAACCGGACTGCACCGGCAAATGTATGTGATTGCATAAGTTCGGATGATCGGCAAGAGTACGCACAAGCGCTTCGGAGATATCTTTAGGGTGGGAGGTAGTAAAACGAATCCTGGCCATGGGCGCTTCTCGACTTACCGCATCGAGGAGCACTGCAAAGTTCCGGCCCTCTTCTGGATCGCTGTATGAATTGACATTTTGTCCAAGCAGGGTGATCTCTCTGTACCCTGAAGCGACAAGCTGCCTGACTTCACTGATGACCGAAGTGAATGGATGACTGCGTTCCCGACCACGAGTAAACGGTACGACGCAAAAAGCACACATATTGTTGCACCCCCGCATGACTGGAACAAACGCACTGATCGATCCTTGTCTTACTGGATCAATACCTTCATAAGTTTCAGCTGAATTGAACTCTAAGGAGAGTGGCCTCAGCCCGGCTCGAACCTGCTCAATAAGCAATGGAAGAGAACGGTATTTATCCGGACCGGCAAGAAAATCAATTGCTGGAGAGATTGAAAACATCTCCTCTTTCTGAAATTGAGGCACACAACCCACGACACCAACAATCAGGCCTTTATGTCTTTTTTTCAGCCCTTGAAGGCGCTGGAGATAATTTTCAATGCGATCGACAGCATTTTCCCTTACGGCGCAGGTATTCAGCAGAATAATCCCCGCCTCATCCTCACTTTCTGCTGGCGAATAGCCTTCCTGCCGCATTAACGCTGTTATGATTCCGGAGTCAGCCTGATTCATCTGACACCCGAACGTATGAATGTAGAAAGTGTTCCTTACGACTGTTCTCATCATGACTGCTGTTTGTTCCTGTAACGTCTTGTTAAAAATAGTAACTCCTTGTAAAAAGATGCGTTTCAGCCCGCATTCATTACCTTATTCCCGCAATATTCCGAGCCACAAAAACTGAAAAAAGTCCGGTAAGTGAGATCTGAAACAGGGGGAAAAGCCCTACACCCAACAATATCGGCATTGAAGTCTCATACTGCCAGTAATGCACGATAAAGATAGTCACATACTCAACAGCATAGGCAGAAACCAAGCCGGAAAGAAAAAAACAAATACTATTGAATAAACCAAGCGTCCAAAACCATCGGCGAGCAACAAGAGCTGTGAAAGTGTAAAGAGCTACGACACCGAGCGTGTCCATAGCCGCCATAGAAAGCATCATGGGCACGTAATCCGATGCAGCCATTCCAGGATGCCCCTTATAGAGTAAGCCGTGGAGGGATTCCCAGCAGAAATTGACCAAAAAGGCAGTTCCCGCAAGAGCTGCAAAAAAATTAACCGTTTTGTTCATGCTGCTCTAAGAACAACAATGGGAAACATGATTGTTCCCCATTGTTTCATGGTACCAAGTTCCGGAAGATTCCGTAAGAGAGACTATTGGCACTCAGACGCCGAAATGAATATGCTTGAATTTTTCAAGAAGTACTTCAGCTTCGTCCTTGCACTGACCACATACTGTACCAAGTTTGGTTCGCTCCTGCAGTTCAAAATAAGTACGGGCCCCTTCAAGTACCGCATCCTCAATATCATGGTCGGTAATACTCATACATTGACAGATCACTTTTGCCTGTTCCTGCTTAACCTTGTCCTCCTGACCGTTGCGGGTATAGTAATTGTTTATGGCAGCCCGCAAAGCCTTATCACCGAGCACTGAACAGTGAATTTTATGATCCGGCAGCCCACCGAGAGCCTGAGCCACCTCTTTGGGTGAAATATGAAAAGCCTGATCGAGGGTTCTGCCCTTGACCATTTCAGAAAGAATAGAGGTACTGGCAATTGCACTGGCGCAACCATAGGTTTTCCACTGACAGTCAGTAATCACCTCTTTTTCCTTGTCTACCTTGATTACGACCATCATCTGATCTCCGCACTGCAGGTTACCTTCCATACCAACGCCATCGAAGTCATCAGTATTTTCACCCTGAAGTATATTCTTCGGGTTCATAAAATGATCCTTCAAAGTTTCACTATATGCCCACTCACCTGCTTGCAGCATGCAATCCTCCTTTTATATATGCCGTTGACATGTTTCTGATTCTTTTAATTATTTTTGGTAACACATTAAGGAGGTAATCCACCTCCTGCCTTGAACTTTCCCTACCCATGCTGAACCGTATGGAACCATGGGCAAGTTCAGCATCTACACCAGTCGCAAGCAGCACATGCGAGGGGTCAAGAGATCCAGATGCACATGCCGACCCAGTAGAGACAGCAATTCCTTCAATATCGAGATAAAGCAGTATCGCTTCACCTTCTACACCGGCAAATGAGACATTAAGGGTACTGGCAAGAGCGTCCGTTGGGTGACCATTAAAGTGAATATCATCAATACTCTCTTCAATACCATTTCTGAGTATGTGTTTCAGTTCAAGCAATCGATCCTCCTCCTCCGGCATTTCCTGAGCCCTCATTTCAACTGCTTTCCCAAGGCCAAGAATTCCGAGAGTGTTTTCTGTACCTGCACGCCTGCCAAGTTCCTGATGACCTCCTCTTATCAATGGGCAGTATGGAACGCCTCTTTTTACAAACAAGGCACCAATCCCTTTCGGACCATATATCTTATGCGCTGAAATGGTAAGGAAATCCACACCGAGCAATCTCACATCAACAGGTATCTTGCCTACTGCCTGCACAGCATCAGTATGCATCAATGCGCCACTTTCATGCACCATTTTTGCTATGGTTTCAATATCCTGCAGAGTGCCGATCTCATTGTTTGCCATCATAATTGAAACCAGACCAACATCATCGCCAAGCATCCCTGCAAGCTGATCGAGATCTACTTTGCCATACCGGTCAACATCAAGATACTTTACCCGTACACCACGGTGTCCAAGACATTCAGAGGTCTCAAGAACACAGGGATGTTCAATTTTGGTGGTAATAATGGAACTGCGCATCTTTGAGCCGGGAATACACTGACTCGAACCACAGACGAAAAGCGAAAGCACGGTATTGTTGGCTTCCGATCCACTACCGACAAAAACAATTTCTTTTTCGGTTGCCCCGATAAAATCAGCGACCTTCCGACGGGCATGTTCAACATTTGCCCTTGCTTCACGTCCATACGCGTGCATGCTGGAAGGATTGCCAAACATCTCCATTGCCGCAATCATTTCCTTTTTCACTTCAGGATGCAGCGGAGTCGTAGCATTGTTATCAAAATAAACCTTCATGTCTGCCATAATGCTTTCAATATTCGTGGTTTCGGCTTATGCCATTACTGATGTATACGTTATGCATTGCGTTAACTGTTCTTTGAAAATCAAGGTCCACAAAACAACAATAATAGCCAATAAACATCCTTTATCACAACAAGGATCGTCATCAAGATTCCAGAATTTCATGAACTTATTGATGAACTGTGTTTTAAGGAATGTTTAAACAAGACTATTAATTCCTTTAAGAAGACTTAATTTATCCTATTTATATCAAAAACCCGACACTTGCTGACAAAAAAAGTTCACCGCCTATAAAATGCTCAATGAATGATAAGGATCCGGTCAGTTGTCTGAGGGATTTTTTTTCCGTTGAGGTACAATTCGACATATTTTGGTCGTCCTATATTAACCCAGAACTTTTTGCGGGCCTCGTATCGAAGCACCTGACCTTTCGTAAACTTCCCGCCAGGGTAAACTCTTGCGCTGTCATCAGCGACAACTTTGACCCATGAATGATCTTCTATCAAGCGGACAACGAGCACCTTTCGATAAGGAGAAGATTTGGACGATGGAACCAAAGAAACATGTTTGGCCCACTCTCTGGAATTTGAGGCACCTGCATGAGCCGTAACAACTGATGCTGGTGATGCATGCGCTTTAGGAGAAGGAGAAGAGGTCGACACAGAATCAACCTTGGGCTTCGATGGTTTATGAGAAGTCAAGGGTGCAACCTTGGGCGGCGACGGTTGATGAGAAGGTAAGGATGCAACATTGGGTGCAGGTTTATTCGAACTGGTCATCATAAGAGAATCTACTATCTGCTCGGCAACAGCAACAGTATCTTCTCCAGTTACGGAAGGAAGCGTAGCGACACTCGGAGAGGGATGGGCTGAAGAACGCAACTTGCTGTTTGAATAAAACAGGAAAAATCCCGCAACTACAACAAGGATAATGCCGATTATCAACAACAAAATAGATCTGGGAACCCGAATATCCCGAAAAGTCTTCTGTTTGCCTGGCTGTTTTTCTGTCCTGATGAAATCTTTTTCGACGGGAACGTCATCCTTAGGTGCACCGGCAAGCAGCAGTTCCTTCTTGCATTGTTCAAAAATTTCATCGTTTCCAACCCCCATCAGGATTGCATATTCTTTGATGAAGGTGAAAATATATATCCGGGGTAAAAAGCCGAAATCCCCTTCCTCAATATTTGCGAGATAACTCTTTTGAATCGTTGTCAGCCGGTTAACATCTTCAAGGGAAAGGTTTTTTTCCATTCTGGCATTTTTCAGCTCTTTTACAAGACGCTCCAATGCTATACCGCTTGATACCTTTTCCGTCATAGAAAACAATTCAACTTACAATAACACAATAAAATGCAAAAAATATAACTCTTGTGAATTTACAAAAAAGCTTCTTTATCTCTCCTTAATCAATTCCGTAAGAGGAAATATTCATCCATGTTTCATAATCAACATCAGGGTTTATCCCAAGAGAAAACAATGCCTCCGACCCGAAAACCGTCCCCTGCATCTCTTGACTGATCTTTTGACGAAATGCTTCAAGCTGCGCTCCGCTATAGTTTTTCCAAAGAAGAAACACTCTGTCGCGCGGAAAAAAAAGTTTTTGCAACCTTGCTCCAGTCACCTTATCGGCACGGTAAAATAAAATTCTGGACAGAGTCTGGGCTGATTCCGGATGCTCTGACAGCAATGAAAACTCTTTAATCGACTGCAGGTATGAATACCTTTTTTCAGGTCTCAAATGATTATTAACCATCAGGATATGATAAGGAATAAGATCCTCGCTAATCACAACAAGATGCTTGTAACTGCCAAGCGATCCAGCAAAAGGCTCATAAAATGCTTTCTGCAACCACTCCAGTTCCAAAGAACTCGGCTGATGCATGGGAAAACTTGATGCAAGCTCTCGCCTGATAGCCTCTATCTTTGAACCAGGAGTGTTAAGCGAGTCAAAGCCCACTCCGCTTCGTGCTATCTGCAACTGCCTTCTACCGATAAGCATGACACCGCAAAGACTGTCTGAAATAAGAGGTTTTATTATCGCCTGATCCTCCTTCAAGGCAGACTGAACCGTCTGAAGCGTTACCGGGATAAGCTGGATAGCTTCCGCTGCAACCGGGTTAATAACCCTCACTTGGGGAAGAAGCTCAATCAATCTGCCTCTTTTGATGTTCAGGGCCTGATCGGCACTCCGGTTTTTTTCAAATCCTTCACCTCGGATGAAAAAATCAGCTTTTCGCTGAAGCAGTCCGGAAATTTCATGCTGTAATCGAGAGATTTCCGCTTCGAGCGCTTCATGACCTTTGCCGAGGGTGAAGTTTTTTCGATACATCTGCAATGAACGCTGCAGGTCAAGATTACCGGTTTGTTCACAGGCATCGAAAAGCTCAAAAATTCTTGATTTCTCAAGCAGTAAGCCTGTCAGACGTTGAGCTGATTTTTTTTCAAGCTGAAGAAGCTCAGGTGTAGGATAAGGTGGGGCGAAATATCTGTTGACCGAAAAACCCTGCTGCAAAGCGCTGATCTGCTCCTCATGTTTAAGCGATTTGCTTCCGCCAAGCATCAAAAGAGAGGTTGCCTGCGCATACTGCATATTCTTTATTCGGAAATATTCAGCAGCCTCACGAAAAGGGTCGGGTTTCCTTACAATGACCGCATTCGATTCCAGACGAAGTATCTGTAAAAGCATGGGATTATGGGACTCTCCGGCAAGAATAAGTGCCTTGAATAAAAAAAAGCTGGCATTTCTGCGATGTTTATCAAGCAGCTGAACACTTTTTGATGCTGCTCTGAGCGCCTGAATCCTTTGCTCCAATGCATCCTTCATCGCTAACACCTTTCCGGACACAGCGGCAATCTTTACGGCAATGGCATCAGCCTTTTCATGAACAAGTTGCGGCTGCGATAGCTTGCATTGCAGCAGCCCTGCATAAGCTGTAATTCTGGTAGCAGGATCATACTCCAAACCTGATAGATGGCGATATATTTCTATTGCTTTATGGAAAGCACCTGACTTTTGGTACAATGATGCCATCTCAAACCGGACTGCAAGAGAAGGAGCAACGATATGTTCAAGGGCAGTCGCAGCATCGCCAAAGCTCCCCAATTCGCGAAGCAATGTCGCCTTATCGGAAAACAGTTCAGTACGAAGTGAATCAGACAGTATTCCTGACGGTAGTTTTTCAAGCCGGGCTGTGGTTTTAATGGCCTCGTAATACTCCCCTGTCAGACCTTCAATGATCCTCTTCTCATTCAATCCCTTGACAGCCCTTGGGGAAGTCGCTTTCAAAGTATCAAGGGCGAGTGCTTTGTTATACAAATCAAGAGCCTTCCGATAGTCACCGCGACTGCTGTAAGAAAGTGCCTGTTGGTATATCAGTTCGAGGGATTCCCGTGGGTTATTTTCAGTAGTGCAGGCTGAAAAAAGCAAATAAAGGCCCAGCAGTACTATTCCTGACGGAAACCTCCTGAAACAAATGTTCATGACACGGAGCCTCCAGCTCCCGGAAGATATTGAGCTTATCGTATGAGCAGGTCAATGACTCCACGTTATATTTTTCCACCTCTCTCTGCTCCGGATTTTTCCGTTACTCATCTCGGCAAAGACGGATTAAAACGCCCTGACAGGCCTTACACGACTGGTGTTTGTCTTATTACCATCAATCTGTTGACCAGTGCTGAAGTCCTGGGCCCATGCTTTGTTCGATTCGCTTTCAGAGGAACTCCAATAATAGGTATCCATAATGCCACCAAGATGGCCGCGATTGATATAGAGTTGTTTTAACTGCTCTTTGTTCGGCAAAAACCAGTCGCAATAACCATCCACAAAGGAGTTCGCCGCAACCTTGGCACCATACCAGTTAAAAAATCCTTCAGCTTTACCAGAAGAACCTGTCATATCAGCTTTGGCGGCAATAAGCCCATGCTGCCCGGTACCATCAACATAAAATACAACACCTCCGTTGTAGCTGTCACCAATCTTTGGTGTAGCCGCTGCGGAAAGTGAAGAAAGCATGACCATACTCAGGCCGGCAAGCAGAAACACTGTCCATAGCCGGGTAACATATTTTTTTGCATAAATTTTCATGAGGTAGTCCATTTATAATTAACAGTGAAAATAGCATACTGAGGTTCTATACCATTAATATAAAAGGGGTGACAGGGAAAAGAAAAGTTTTGGTTGAACAAAGTTAGGGCATCTTCGTGATTTACTTGGCCGACAGCAAGGGTATAGAACCCAATAACAGAATGATCTGCCAACCCAACATAGGTCGATGATGAATCAGACTGTTGACTGGTAAGTTGGGATGATAGAGAGCCATTCGATCGGAGTATGGGATGGGTAGACTACCTCGTCAATGAGGTGTATAACTTTCATAAGTACAGATAGTCATGAGCGTCCCTTACGGGTATTTTCGCCATGATTCTGCGGTCAGTGGCAGCTCATTGAGTTCGGTGCGGGCTTCGCGCCAGGTTGGATAGTGCTCGTTGAGGATGGCAACAAAGATCTCACTGTGCTTTGGTTCCAGGAGATGCGCCATTTCGTGGACAATGACATATTCCAGCAGGTGTTTTGGCTTTTTCACCAGTTCGGTATTGAGCCTGATATGGCCTGCCTGGTGATTGCAGCTTCCCCATTTGGTTTTCATTCGCTGGAGAAAATAGTTAGAGACGGTGACCCAAAGTTTTTTCTCCCATTTGTGGATCAGTGGCGGTATTTGCTTGTGAAGAAGGGATTTGTGCCAGCTATGGAGTATTTCGGCCCGTTTGAGGGCATCGCCGCCAGGTCGAACATTCAGGGTTATCCGTTTGTGGTCGAGCACTATACGCTGTTTGGCATTTTGATACACAACGGTCATAAGATAGCGTCTCCCCCAAAGGTAGTGGCTTTCGCGCTCAATGAAATGCCTCGGTGTTTCTCTTGCCTGATTATTCAGTTGCTGCTGCTGCTGGCGTATCCAGCCAAGTCTGGATATTGCATAGGCGCGAGCGACCTCCACTTGCGTTGCGTCGGGGGCAACCAGTGTTACATGACCTGAGGGCGGATGCACCGAAAGATGGACGTTCTTGACCCTCTTGCGCGAGAAAGCAATGACGACATCTCCAAGCTTGATGATTTCGGTCACAGATACTCCGGCTGATTCTTGATGATTTCAAAGAGCGGCCTTGTCGTCGTCATCAGTTGGATAACAAAAATTTGTTGCATCGAGAGAGCTGAGGTTATTGAAAAGTATGACCGCCTCGGGCTTGCCATGCAACACGGCAGGAACTCCGTCATCAGAGTGTTGTTCAGCAAGCCTCGTTACCCGTGCCTCAGCATTGCGCAGGAACTTTTCATAGGCTGCCGTGTCGGCTCTGCTTTGTTTGATCAGGTCATCAAGCAGCCTCGAGTCGGGTAACAGCAGCACATTACTGCACCGCCGTCCCCTAAGAACCGAGCAAGCGATTTTCACCGCACACGGCTCAAGCCTCTGCAAAGGCGCCTTGCGGCACCCGACAACACCGCAGTGTTGATTTGGTTCTCTGTT